>JAADEM010000155.1 GCA_013153405.1 Chlorobiota bacterium | reverse complement strand
TTTATCATTTCACAATTTGTGTTTAAAGATATAAAAAGAGACAGAAGAAAATGTTAATAACTTTTATAAAAATAATGTAACCAGTAAGGGTTAGTGACGTAATATGTAGTTGTGAAAACCTAATTCAACGTCTAAGTAAAAAATATCTGAAAAATGAATGATCATTATGTCTTTTTTTTAATCGTAATTTTAAGTTTGATTCCTACAGTTATTATTGTCAGAGTCCTTTTTAGCGGGTTGGTTTCTGCCCTGGTAAAACTGACGGTGCTTCTGTTGTATATTACGATAGTTGCATTTTATTCTGTTGGAGCTTTCGGGCATAAATATTTATGGTTTATAGCGCCGGCAAATTATATCATAGTTACAGGGGCGTTTCTGATGATAAAAAAGAGGATACAGACCCCATTGTCGAAAGTAATAAATAACATTAATAGTGTTGCAAAAGGAAACCTTCGCATTGATGCGGAAAAAATAAATTCAAAAACAGAGATTGGACAATTGAATGAGGCAGTTATTGAGCTTTCAGAGTCATTAAGTAAAATTGTCGCAGTTATTCATTCAGTTGCAAATGAATTGTCAGAGTCGAGTGAAAGGATGACTGCCAATGCTTATAATATGAGTCGCGGAGCTGAAGAACAGGCATCTTCAATTGAAGAGATTTCATCAACCATGGAGGAGATATCGGTTACTGTTCAGAAAAATACTTCAAATGCATTGGAAACAGAAGGTATATCGACACAGGTTGTTAATGGCATAGGAACGGTTAAAGAAAAATCAAGACTTGCCAAAGAGTCAAATGTTCTTATCAGTGAAAAAATAAAGATAATAACAGATATTGCCTTTCAGACAAATATTCTTGCATTAAATGCTGCTGTTGAAACCGCCAGAGCTGGTGAGCACGGGCGGGGATTTGCTGTGGTTGCTGCAGAAATACGCCGACTCGCAGAAAGGAGTAAAAAAGCATCGGAAGAGATTGTTCGTTTGGCAAAAAGAAGTGTTGAGGTACATGATGAAGCAGATGTAGTGTTGCAGGATACTTTGCCCGATATATATAAAACAGCAGAATTGGTTAAAGATATTTCAGCTTCGGGAGTAGAACAGGAGAAAGGTATTAATGAGATAAATTCTTCTATTCAGCATGTAAACACGGTTACTCAGCAGAATACTGCAGTTTCGGAGGAGGTTACAGTTAATTCGGAACATGTGAACGAACAGGCTCAAAAACTGAAAAAGGCTGTAATGTTTTTTAAAGTCTGAATTAATACTTTTAAACAATTAATAGTTTAAGTTGTTTGTATTGGTGAATGTGATTATGGCAGGTTATAAAACTTTTAATGCAATAAATTTAGATAACCGGTCTTGTATGATGTACGGTTGTAGTTGATGTAATAGAACATGGGTTTTAGGTTCTTGTTGTTTTTGTGTGAGTGATAAGTTGCAGATATGCAGTTGTTTGGGTGGGTGATTTGTAGTGTTGATAACTTTGTATTATTGTTTGTAACTTTAAGGAACTATAACCGTATATTGATGATGAAACTAAACTTAATCTTGATTGTATATGAGTGAGCATTTTATATTTGTTGTAATTCTTATATTAAGCTTAATCCCTACCTTTTTATTAATTAAAGCCATTTTTAAAAAGTCAGTGATTGCGGTATTGTTAAATTGGATAGTTATTATTATTTATGCCGATGTTGTTATATTTTACCTTATTGGAGTTTATGGTGTTAAGTATTCGGTGATAGGATTACCCCTTTCTTTTGCAATTGCAACACCGGTATTACTGGTTATAAATAAAAAGATAAAAGCTCCGTTGGTAACTCTTATCAATAATGTAAATAATATAGCTAAAGGAAATCTTAAAATAAAAATTGAGAAGATTGACTCAAAAACAGAAGTGGGTGTTCTGAATGATGCTGTAATTGAACTTTCTAATTCAATAAATAACATTGTAAAAGATATATATGAAGGAGCCGGTGCATTAATGGAATCGAGTGAGAAAATGAATATTAATGCGCATCAGATGAGTGAGGGAGCACTGGAGCAGGCTTCTTCAGTTGAAGAGGTTTCTTCGACAATGGAAGAGATTGCTGCCAATGTTAAACAAAATACGGATAATGCACTCGAAACAGAAAAAATATCAACAGAGGTTGTCAGGGAAATTGATAATGTGAAAGATAAAGCAATGTCGGCAATAAATGCGAATAAAACCATTGGCGAAAAGGTAAAGATAATTACCGATATTGCATTTCAGACAAACATACTTGCGCTTAATGCTGCTGTTGAGTCTGCGCGTGCAGGAGAACACGGAAAAGGATTCTCGGTTGTGGCATCCGAAGTGCGTAAACTAGCCGAGCGCAGCAAGATAGCATCTGAAGAAATTGTTAATATTGTGAACAAAAGTATCAGCGAAAACGAAGAAGCCGGCAGACAACTTATGGATACACTTCCTAAGATTGCAAAAACAGCTGAACTTGTGAAAGAGATAACAGCTGCTAGTATGGAGCAATCAAACGGAATTAACGAAATTAATATATCTATTCAGCAAATTAATACTGTTACTCAGAAGAATTCAGCTGCAGCTGAAGAAGTAACAAGTAATTCTGAACTGATTAGCGCACAGTCAAGTCGTTTGAAAAATATTGTGGGGTTCTTTAAGTTTTAGTTTTTTAGTCCTATTCTGCAATTTTATATCCGTCGCATACCATCTGGTAATTCTTTATTTTTGTTTCGGTAACACAACCTGCAGTTGTAGTATCCTGAGAAGCTTCGGCCACCTTCACTTTCTCTTCGCCTGTGCTTTCATGCTTTTCCTGTGTTTCATCAAGCAGGGTAAGAGTTCCTGTAGCTATCACAGTTTCACCTTCGAGTGACTGGTCAAATCTGCTGATTGTCGGTCCGGCAATTACTTTTACATATTTATTCTTGTCACTACCTGCAAGAAACATTTTTTTGCCGCTGTGTTTGCAGGTATGAACAACAAGTCCTTTTATGCTTACTGTTTTTTCAATATACTTTTCGGGAGATGCCAGCACTGAGTCTACATCAATAGCGGTAATAGTATTTTCACTTTTTTTATCATTGTTTTGTTTTGGCTTCTGAGTGTTACATGATGTTGTTAATAAAGATGCGAAAACAATAATATAAGCAAGGTGTTTCATGATTTTTGATAATTTAGGTTTAGATTAAGACAAATATAACTTTCTTTATGTAATATTCAATACATTATGAACTCTTTTTAGGAGAAGCTTGTATTAAATATATATACTTCTTTATCAGACATTCTAAAGTAAAACTATGAAAACATTAAGACATAAAGATGGTTAACTTATATAAAATACAAAATTAATTTTCAGAATTATGAAACGAATTTTATTTGGCTTGATTCTTATTCTGACAGTGCATGATTCTTACAGTCAGGAGAGGAAAGCATCGGTTGCTACCGTTGAAAAAATAGAAGGTGTTCCTGTTTTTCTGTTTGCAACTCCTGTTGCAGAATACAAAGAAGTGGGAAAAGCTGTTTCCGGTGGATATATCTTAAAAATCTCAATTGATGAAACTTCAACTGTTATCGATAAGACAAAGCAGCTTGTTGAGAAGGCATTGAGCAGAAAAAAGGAAGGCAAAGTGCCGGATTTTGATGCTATTATTATTGATGTTGTGAAAGAAAGGAATAGAGCTGTTAAGTTTAAGAACGGAGTATCGCTTAAAGCCAATGTGGAAAGAGAAAACGGAGTGCCGGTATATTTTTTTTCTAAACCTGATGAAAAATATGAAGTTATTGCCGAACTGCCACGAGATTACTCTGTGTTTGCTGCTCGTAATCTTCTTTATGATAAGGTTTTAAGTTCTGTTAATCGTATATTAAAAAAAGAAGAGTCTGGAGAAGTCGGCCATTTTGATGCTGTGATATTCAATCCTGAAGATTTCTCAACTACACTGGTGAAGTTTAAATAATTAGTTGTTTTCTTACCCCCTTGATCCCCCTATTAATAGGGGGAACAACCTACCGTAAGAGTTTATCGGAAATAACATTAGTGGAAGTGAGGAGACCACTTAAAAGAATAAAACCTCTAAGTTCTTATTCTGTTCAATGATTGAACAGAAAAGAACTCTGAAAAGAGTTCAACAAGAATAACCCGGGGCGAAACCCCGGGAGAAAGAAAAAGGAAAAAGAAATTAGTTTTGGCGTGCATCTTTGCTGCGAAGCACGCAAATGATCATGCCAAAACACCGCCCGTTTTCCTCGCACTGTCGGCGTCACTTCGAGTGACACCGACAGTCTTCACCAACCACGCCTAACAAAATGTCAGTTAATTTTTTATCTTCTGTTAAAATGTCATAATGCGTTGAAATTCAAGTGACGATGTGTCCATTCTGGTGCTGTTTTTCACTGTGGTAAGATGTTTGATATAGTTAAGGCGACAAACCAAAAAACTGAAAGGAGATTAAAATATGAAGCTAGATAAATTTACAATTAAAGCACAAGAGGCCATCCAGAATGCGATGACCCTTGTACAGCAAAAAGGCCACCAGGCAGTTGAGCCGGGCCACTTGCTGAAAGGTATGTTCAGAACCGATGAGGCCATGCTTAACAACATTTTCAAAAAAGTTGGCATGACCGATATCCAACCTGTTCTGGACAGGATAGTTGATTCTTATCCGAAGGTATCCGGAGGACAGACCTATCTTTCCAATACAGCCAACGAGGTTCTGCAAAAGGCCATTGCTGCCGCCGAATCAATGGGCGACAGTTATGTGACCCTTGAGCATATGCTTATCGGTCTTTTGAAAACAAAAGACCAGGTAAGTAACATGCTTAAGGATGCTGGCCTTACTGAGAAAGGGCTTATGACAGCCATTGAGGAGTTGAGGAAAGGAACCAAGGCAACCTCTGAGTCTGCCGAGGATACTTACAACACACTCGACCGTTATGCAATTAACCTGAACGAGCAGGCACGTAACGGTAAGCTCGACCCGGTTATCGGACGTGACGAGGAGATACGGCGTATTCTTCAGATTCTGTCACGTCGTACCAAGAACAACCCGATACTTATCGGTGAACCCGGTGTGGGTAAAACCGCGATAGTTGAGGGACTGGCACACCGTATCGTTGACGGTGATGTGCCCGAAAACCTGAAAAACAAGAAGGTTTACTCACTCGATATGGGTGCACTGGTTGCCGGTGCAAAATATAAAGGTGAGTTCGAAGAGCGTTTGAAAGGTGTGGTTAAAGAGGTTATCGCCAGCGACGGCGAAGTGATCCTCTTCATCGACGAGATACATACTCTGGTAGGTGCCGGAAAAGGCGAGGGCGCAATGGATGCTGCTAACATCCTGAAACCTGCTCTTGCACGTGGTGAACTGAGAGCTATCGGTGCCACAACACTTGCCGAGTATCAAAAATATTTTGAAAAAGACAAAGCGCTCGAACGAAGGTTCCAGATTGTTACAGTTGATGAGCCTGATACAATGAGCGCAATATCTATCCTTCGCGGATTGAAGGAGAGATACGAGAACCACCACAAGGTTCGTATCAAGGATGAGGCAATTATTGCTGCTGTTGAGATGTCGCAGCGTTACATCACCGACCGTCATCTGCCGGATAAGGCAATTGACCTGATTGATGAAGCAGCTGCACGTTTGCGCCTTGAGATGAATTCGGTACCAGAAGAGATTGATGAGATCTCACGTCGTAAGATGCAACTCGAGATCGAGCGTGAAGCAATTAAGCGTGAGAACGACAAGAAAAAGCTTGAAGAGATCAACAAGGAGCTTTCGGAGCTTACAGAAAAGTACGTTGAGCTGAAATCGAAATGGGAGGCTGAGAAGTCGCTCGTAGAAAAGATACAGCAGTACAAAGAGGAGATCGAGCGTCTGAAAATCGAGGCCGACAATGCCGAGCGTAACGGACAGTACGACAAGGTGGCCGAGATCAGGTACGGACGTATTAAGGAGATCGAAGAAGCTATCGAGAAAGTTAAGGCAGAGCTGAAAGAGAAACAGCTTGAGAATGCAATGATGAAAGAGGAGGTTGATGCCGAAGACATTGCAAACGTGGTAAGCCGCTGGACCGGTATTCCTGTAACCAAGATGATGAAGTCGGAGAAAGAGAAACTGCTTCATCTCGAAGAGGAACTGCATAAGCGTGTTGTTGGCCAGGATGTGGCTATACGTGCTATTGCTGATGCCGTTCGCCGCAGCCGTGCCGGACTGCAGGATGAAAGTAAGCCTATCGGTTCATTCATATTTGTTGGTATGACCGGTGTAGGTAAAACCGAGCTTGCAAAGGCACTTGCCGAATACCTGTTCGATGATGAGCACCTGATGACACGTATCGATATGTCGGAGTATCAGGAGAAACACTCCGTCTCTCGTCTGATTGGTGCACCCCCGGGATACGTTGGTTACGACGAGGGAGGTCAGCTTACCGAAGCAGTACGACGCAAACCTTATTCGGTTGTGCTGCTCGATGAGATCGAAAAAGCTCATCCCGATGTATTCAACATCCTGCTTCAGGTACTCGATGACGGTAGATTGACTGACAACAAAGGACGTGTTGCAGACTTCAAGAACACTATCATCATAATGACTTCGAACATAGGTTCTCACCTGATACAGGAGAACTTCGAAAAAGCAGGCAACAAGGTTACACCTGAGCTTGTAGAAAAGTCGGAAAAAGAAGTGTTCCAGTTATTGCGTCAGACAATTCGTCCGGAGTTCCTGAACCGTGTGGATGAGATTGTGATGTTCACTCCTCTTTCTGATGAAGAACTGAAAGAGATTGTTAAGTTGAATATCAATAAAGTCATTGGTCAGCTTGAAAGAAATGGTGTTAAAATGACAGTTTCTGAAGATGTTATAGAATGGCTTGCCAAAGCCGGATACGATCCGCTGTTCGGAGCACGTCCTGTCAAGAGGGCTATCCAGCAGCACCTACTCAACGAGCTGTCGAAACTCATACTTTCGGATGCCGTGGATAAGGATCAGGAGATCAAAGTGACTGTTGAAAACGACCAGCTTGTTTTCAAAAACTAATAAACATAGTCTGTCGGCGTGACTTCGAGTCACACCGACAGTCTGAAATCAAAAGTCCTACGATGACTATCAGTTGTCGTGGGACTTTTTTTATTTGGGGGTATTTGCTAAATTTGTTAAAAACAGTGTTATGAATACGGTTGAAAAGAAAGATTTTATTCTCGATCACATCAATAAGATCAGTGATGATATGGTAAATGATATTTTTGACAGAATAAGATCATATTTTGAAAAAGAGGAGAAAGAACTATCCGAAGAATTAAAAGCAGCTTTGGATAAAGGTATTGAGTCATTGGAACAAGGGAAAAGTTCTACTCATGAAGATGTGATGAACAGGATGAGAAAAAAATATCCTGATCTCATAAAATGAAAAAGATCATCTGGTCAATTGAAGCTGAATTTGATTATGATGCAAATGTCGATTATTTGTTGAGAGAGTGGACTGTAAAAGAAGCCGAAGTGTTTGTTGATAAAACAAACAGTGTTCTTGACAAATTAAAATCAGGAAAAATAAAGTGTTCTAACGCACATTACAGGGATCTTTTGAAATGTGTTATTTGTAAGCAGATTACATTATATTACAGGGAGGTTGGTAGTGATGAGATTGAATTAGTCAGGTTTTGGAATAATTATCAGGATAAAAGTAAATTGTTTTTGTAATAATCTAATCATACACTGTCGGCGTGACTATGAGTCACACCGACAGTTTAACTCAAAAGCCACCGAGGATATATTTCTTCCGGTGGCTTTTTTTGTGCTTATTTTGACGTTTCATGTTCTTTGCTGCTCTCCGGACGATGAAATGTTTGTTCTTTGAGAAAGTGAGAATTCGATTGATCAGAGCTGAACATTCGTTTAATTCGTGACATTCGCGGTTAATAAATCCGTGTAAATCTGTGCTATCCGTGGTTTAACTTTTGTCAATCAAGGACTTTTCTACGGTATAAAATTTACAGTGACAATTTTTCAGTTTCCTCTCTAATCCCGGCAGGAAAATAAAAATTATTGAAAATTAATTTTTTACAAAAATGGCGTAAAAATGACATTGTCAAAATTTCATATTGGGCCTTAAAAGTGTGACAACCTTGCTGTTGTACGCTATTGGCACGCAATTTGAAATATGGTAGGTGAAGTTTGAAACAAAACTTCGGAATACTTCAAATGTGAGAGTGAAATAAATTAATGTCTAACTTAAAGTATGGAGGGTAAAGTTATGACACTGGCAAAAGTTTCAAACCAATTTCCGATGTTTCCGAACATTTTCGACAAGTTCTTCGACACAGACTTGTTCGATTGGACAGCAAGGAATTTTTCCAGCACTAACACTACTCTGCCATCAGTTAACATTAAGGAGAGTGATGAGGGATTTGAAGTAGAGATGGCTGCGCCGGGATTGAAAAAAGAAGATTTTAACATCGAGCTTAACAACGATGTTCTGACCATCTCATCAGAGAAAAAGGTAGAGAACGAAACTAAAGAAGGTGAAGAATTCACTCGCCGTGAGTTCAGCTACCAGTCTTTCAAACGTTCATTTACACTGCCTAACACAGTTGAGGTGGATAAAATCAAGGCCTCATACGAAGATGGTATCTTAAGAATAAGCATTCCTAAGAAAGAAGAGGCCAAACCAAAACCGGCCAAAAAAATAGCTATCGCCTAATTAAAAAAGCCGGTCTAAGTACCGGCTTTTTTATTTGATGATGTATTCATACGATGACTGACAGTCATCGTATGAATCAAAAATATGTCTAACCAAAAAAATATTGAGCTATGAAACTGTTTAAATGGAAATCAGGATTGAAGCCGAAGTTTCCCAATGTGATTGAGAAGTTCTTCGGTAAAAAGATAACAGATGAGGCCTCATGGGATGAGGATGTTTCTCTTGTTCCTTCTGTGAATATTGCCGATAAGGATAAGACCTTTGAAGTGAATGTTGCACTTCCTGGAGTTGACAAGAAAGATGTTAATATTGAGATACGCGACAATTGCCTTGTTATCTCATCAGAAAAAACTTATGAGAACGAAGAGAAAGATGAAAACTGGGTACGTCGTGAATACGGTTATGCTTCGTTCCAGCGTATGTTTGAACTGCCGGAGAGTGCCGATCCCGATAAGGTGAAAGCAAAAATGAAAAACGGCGTTCTTTCTATCACTGTCGGCAAGAAAGAGGGATACGAAACCGGTAAGAAGAAGATTGCTATTCAATAAAAACGGTTTATTGTAGGGCCACACGGCCGTGTGGCCCTACGTGGAATAATTGAAATACGCTGTTTGTCTCTACTAGGCATGGCAAACAGTTTAACCCAAAATCCAAAAGCAATGAAACGGTTGGTCATTCTTTCACTCATAACATTGTTGGGGTTGACCGGCTGTAATGCCCAGAGTGCCCCGAAGGATAATAACGGGGAAATAAACGATACTGTTAAAGTACAGCCGGATATCAACATTAAGGTGAACAAAGAGTACGACGAGAACGGAAACCTGATCCGTTACGATTCGACATACACATATGTTTATTCAAATATCGATGGAAATATCCAGCTTCAGGACAGTATTTTTAATGAGTTCATGAAGCATTTTAACGATCATTTCGGTATTTCTGCCGATCCGTTTTTCAATGACCTGTTTTTCACCGACTCTTTGTTGCAATACGATTTTTACAAGAAAGATTTCTTCCACGACAGGTTTATGCAAAACAGTAAGTGGATTGAAGAGATGTTAAGAGAGATGGATTCAATCAAAAATGAGTTTTATAAAAACCGCTTTAAGTACGGCGGGCAACAGCCGAAGAAACTTTAAGATAGTGATAGGATGACTGCCAGTCATCCTATCACTATTAAATTTGGCTGTTTTTCAGTAAATTTGATAAAAACAATTCAGGAAAATGGATAAACAGAAATTAATAGAAACCGTTGTTGAAAAGATAAAACAACTGCCTGAAAATAAATTAAAAGAAATTGAGGATTATCTTGATCTTCTTATCGAGAAATACCAGGATGATATGTTAATTCAAAAGGGTATTGAGGATATTGTTCAAAATTCAAAAACGTATGAATTTTTGAAAGAAGAAGATAATATTTATACTGTGAATGACCTAAAAGAAAAGTATAAATGAAAAAAGGCGATATAGTTCTTTTGCCATTTCCTTTTACCGATTTGTCCGGAGTGAAAACCAGGCCGGCCATTGTTCTTGCTCAAAATGATTTTGATGTAACGGTTGCTTTTATTACATCTCAGATACACTTTAAAGAGGGAACTGATATTGTTATTGATCCTTCAAAAGATAATGGATTGAAAAGAACATCTCTAATCAGACTTAATAAAATCGCCACCATTGATAAAGACATTGTATTGGGTAAGTTGGGAGAAATTGAAGAAGATGTTTTGATGCAGATAAACTTAAACTTGAAAATATTATTTGATTTATAAGGTTTATAGTGGAGCCGTCTAAAAAGTAAGTTTTCTCGCAAAGGCGCAAAGACACAAAGAAGAAACTGCATTGTAAATCAAATATTTAACGTTGCGACCATAGCGCCTTTGCGTGAGATTTTTATCTTTTTTGTTCTTTTTAGACAGCTCCACTAATTAGATAAAAAGGATGTGATAACATGACAAGAATCACATCCTTTTTTTATTGCTTGTATTCAGGTGCCGGGAAAACTTTATTAATTTTGATAGCAAATAACATGTTTAACCGGAGTTCTGAGTTCATTTTTTAGTGAACAGAGCTTTAAACTCAAAAACATATGAAAAAATTATTTCTTTCACTTTTTGCCGGCATTCTGTTTTCCGGCATTTTGATGGCAGCCGAAGATGTCAGGTTGTTGCGATTCCCTGCTGTTCACGGCAATCAGGTAGTGTTTACCTATGCCGGTGATCTGTACACGGTTCCTTTAAAAGGAGGCCTGGCGCGTCGTCTGACAAGTGACGAAAAAGGGTATGAGATGTTTGCCCGTTTCTCACCCGACGGCAAACACATTGCCTTTACCGGTCAGTACGACGGAAATACAGAGGTCTTTCTTATTCCTGCCGAAGGCGGCAGCCCTAAGCGCTTGACATATACAGCCACGCTTGGCCGCGATGATGTTTCTGACCGTATGGGGCCTAACAACATTGTGATGACCTGGCGTAACAACAATGAGATCGTTTACCGTTCGCGGAAGCAATCGTTCAACTCTTTTAAGGGACAATTGTTTCAGGTTTCGTCAGAAGGCGGAATGTCGAAGGAGCTTCCATTGCCTTCCGGTGGTTGGTGTTCATTCTCGCCCGATGGGAAAAAGATGGCTTTTAACCGTATTTTCCGTGAATTCAGGACCTGGAAATACTACAAAGGCGGAATGGCTGATGATATCTGGATCTACGATTTCGAGACAAAAGAGACAACAAAAATTACAGACAATATCAATCAGGATATCTTCCCGATGTGGCACGGTGATAAGATTTACTACCTGTCTGACCGTGACCGTACGATGAACCTGTTTGTTTACGATACTAAAACAAAAGAGACAAAAAAGGTTACCGATTACACAGAATACGATATCAAATTCCCGTCACTTGGCGACCACTCTATTGTGTACGAGAATGGCGGTTATCTTTACAACTATGAATTGTCAACCGGAGAGATAACAAAGATCCCTGTTATCATCGACAATGACCTGCTAACAGGGCGTGACAGGTTTGTGGACGCAAGTAAATTCATCGACAGCTATGCCGTTTCTCCGGCAGGTGAAAGAGTGGTGTTTGGTGCCCGGGGTGATGTGTTCACTGTTCCTGCCAAATCTGGCATTACCCGAAACCTTACAAAATCGCCGGGAGTGCATGACCGGAATGTTGAATGGTCGCCTGACGGTAAGTACATCTCTTTTATCAGTGATCGTACAGGAGAGGATGAGATATACATTCAGGTTCAGAACGGAAGTGAACCCGCTGTTCAGCTTACATCAAACTCTGATACTTACAAGTACAATCCTGTCTGGTCTCCCGATAGTAAAAAGCTGATGTGGTCAGATAAAAAGAATCGGCTGAACTACATTGATATTGCCACAAAAGAGGTAAAAGTTGTTGCTACCACCAAGGCCTGGGAGATACATGATTATTCGTGGTCGCCCGACAGCAGGTGGATAGCTTACACTATGCCGCACGAGAATACGGTAAGTGTGATTTATATATACGATACCCAAACGGGAGAATCCCATCAGGTTACCGATAACTGGTACGAGGCATCCAATCCTGTATTTGATACAAACGGCAAATATCTGTTCTTTACATCGGCACGTGATTTCAATCCTATTTACAGCTGGGTGGAGTGGAATTATGCCTATCGCGATATGTTGTCGGTTTACTTTGTGACACTACAGAAGAGTACTCCTTCACCATTTGCACCAGAGAATGATGAGGTGAAAATAGAGAAGAAAGAGTCACAAAAAGCCGATACGGAAAAGAGCAGCAAATCGAAAAACAAGAAAGGTGAAGAGACAAAAGAACAAAAGCCCAAGGCACCTCCTGTAAAGATCGATTTTGACGGAATTGCAGGACGTATCATCAAGTTGCCTATTGCTGCAGGAAGTTACTGGGGATTGGCAGCCATTGATAATAATGTTTACTACTTGTTCAACTCGGCAAGTTCTGGAGGTGTGAAATTCAAGATGTTCGATCTGAAGGACAAAAAGGAGAAAGACCTTGGTAAGGTGCGTTCATTTATCGTTACTGCCAACAACAAAAAAATGCTTGTTAATACAGGCGGAAAATATGCAGTAATAGATTTACCGAAATCACCTGTAAAGCCCGATAAGTATCTAGACTTGTCGAATATGAAGGTTTGGGTTGATTACGAAAAAGAGTGGACACAGATATTTAATGAGGCCTGGAGGCAGATGCGTGATTTCCTTTACGCACCTAATATGCAGGGACAGGACTGGCCGAAGATCAGAGAGAAGTATGAAGTGTTACTGCCGTACGTGAAGAACCGCAATGACCTTAACTATGTGATAGGTGAAATGATAGGCGAGATAAGTATCGGTCACGCATACATCAGTGGCGGTGACAAGCCGAAGCCGGAAAGAATTAAAACCGGTTTGCTTGGAGCTAAGATAAGCAAGGATGAATCCGGATATTTCAGGATTGATGAGATATTGCCTGGGGAAAACTGGGTTAAGAAAACACGCTCACCTCTGACCGAAGTTGGTGTGAATGTGAAAGAGGGCGATTACATCCTGGCTGTGAACGAAACATCTACAAAAGGTGTAGACGATATTTACAAACTCCTGCTCGGTACAGCCGGTAAGCAGGTGATACTGAAAGTTAACAGTCAGCCATCTGAATCGGGAGCTCACAACGAGACAGTTATCCCGATAGATGATGAATCAGGTTTGTATTACTACAAATGGGTAAAAGAAAACACAGAAAAGGTGAACAAAGCCACAAACGGACAGGTTGGTTACATTCATATTCCCGATATGGGACCCGATGGTCTTAATGAGTTTGTGAAACATTTCTATCCGCAGCTTAACAAAAAAGCACTCATTATTGATGATCGCGGCAACGGAGGAGGAAATGTTTCTCCTATGATAATTGAACGTCTGTTACGTAAAGTTTCGATGTATGCAATAGCACGTAACAACACAGAGCTTGCTACCCGTCCGGCACAAATGATGCGCGGTCCGAAAGTGCTGCTTGTTGATCAGTACTCTGCCTCTGACGGGGACTTGTTCGCATATCAGTTCAAGAAATACAAAATAGGAAAAGTTATCGGGCGCCGCACATGGGGTGGTGTAGTTGGAATTCGCGGTCCTTTGCCGTTTATCGACGGAGGTGATCTGCGTAAGCCGGAATTTGCTCATCTCAGCACTGATGGTAAATGGATAATAGAAGGTCACGGTGTTGATCCTGATGTAGTTGTGGATAACGATCCAGCAAAAGAGTACGAAGGAATCGACCAGCAGCTTAACAAAGCAATTGAGGTGATCCTTGACGAGCTGAAGGATTACAAAGAGCCGCCTGCAATACCGCCGTACCCGGATAAGACTAAATAAGAAGTTAAACAGATTCAGGTTGCTATTTATATAAATGGCAACTTGAATCATTTAGATATTATAAAATGGAATATGTTAATGTCTTAAGTTCATTACTAACTCCTTTAGTTGCAATAATAGCAGTTTACATAGCATACCAACAATTTGACTTAATTAAAAAACAAGGTGAAATAAAATTAGAATTAGATCAACATAGTAAATTACTTGAAGAAGAAAAACTGAAAACTGAAAATTATAAATTACGAATAGATTTATATAACAAAAGATATAATGTGTTTTTTA
>JAADEM010000154.1 GCA_013153405.1 Chlorobiota bacterium | reverse complement strand
CGGAGAGAAATTTTTGTATGTCGAAACTGTGCCTAACACACTGAAAGAGGATGACGACGACCATCATCATCACGGTGATAACAAAAAGGGTAAAGGAATCACACGACTATTGAAAGAAAAAGGAGTTAAGGTTCTTGTATCAAAACAATTCGGCAGGAACATCAAAATTATCGACCAGAAATTTGTACCGGTAATCACTGCCTCTGCAAATATTGATGAGGTTCAGAAAATATTGCCTGAGCGTATCGATGCAATAATGGACAATATCCAAACCAAACCGGAACATCATAAAATGGTTGATCTTAGAAAGTAAACCCAGGTTACTTGAAGCCGTCTAAAAAGTAAGATTTCTCGCAAAGACACAAAGAAAAATTAGCAATGTGAATCAGATATTTAACTTTGCTATCTAAGCGCCTTTGCGTGAGATTTTTTTTATTTCTGTTCTTTTTAGACAGCCTCGAGATTTCAATTCAAATATTTATCAAATGGAGATATTCGGTCCGGTTCCGTCACGCAGGCTGGGCATCAGTCTCGGCATTAATAATATACCGCATAAGGTGTGCAGTTACTCTTGTCTTTACTGTCAGGTAGGAAAGGGTGACAGGATACAGGTTGAAAGGCAGAAATTTTACGAGCCTGACTATCTTGTTGAAAAGGTCAGGGAGGCACTGAAAGGAATAACCGATGAAAAGATGTATCCTGATTACCTTACTATAGTTCCTGACGGTGAACCAACTCTTGACGTCAATCTTGGTGTTTTAATTGAATGGCTAAAAGAGTTCGGCATTCCGGTGGCTGTCATTACAAATTCAACTTTACTGCCGGATGAACAGGTGCGTGCAGAATTGATGAAAGCCGACTGGGTATCGGTGAAGTGCGATACCTTTAACGAAAATATATGGCATAAGCTCAATATCCCTCACAGGTCTTTGAAATTACCGGATATACTCAACGGTATCAGAATATTTGCCGGGGAGTTTAAAGGCAAGCTGGTAACAGAGACGATGCTCCTTAAAAGTGTTAATGATTCGGATGCCGATCTGAGAAACACTGCAGATATTATCTCCACTTTTAAACCTGAAACCTCTTTCATCTCCATCCCGACACGTCCTACTGCATTCAGAAAAGCCGAAAGACCTGAGGAGCAGACACTGGCAATGGCTTACGGTATCTTCAGCCAGGAATTGAAAAATGTAGAGCTACTTACCGGTTATGAGGGAAACGCTTTTGCATCAACAGGTAATTTCAGAGATGATATCCTGAGTATTACTGCCGTTCATCCCTTGCGTGAAGATGCTGTAATGGAACTTATGAAAAGGTCAAACGGAACAGAAAAGGAGCTTACGGAAATGATAGAATCGAAACAAATAGAAAAAACTGAATATAACGGAGAGTATTTTTATTTGAGAAAATTTAAACGAAATTAGTTTAAGTCATTTTGCTGGGTTAATATTGCGTTTTGTTTTAAAAGATGTGATTTGTGAAGATGAAAGAGTTAACACCTGAAATTTCAAGTCATAACATAAAAGCCTTTCTCTGGCATGCAGGATTTCTTGCCTTTGCTCAGGTTTTTATGGATGTAGATACGGTTATTCCCTCAATGCTTATTGATTCGGGAGGAACTGCTTTTCACGTAGGCCTGATGACTGCCATTATGGTGGGCGGTTCAAGTTTTACGCAGATATTCTTTGCTCCTTATCTGAGCAACGTACCATATAAAAAGCGATTTCTTCTGGCTGGTATCAATCTGCGGATATTTGCATTGCTTGCTCTCGGACTGATGCTTTACTATCTCAATGGTCATCATTCCTTTTCGCTTTTATGGCTGATGTTTATTCTTATCACTATCTTTTCATTAAGTGGTGCGTTTGCAAACATCAGTTATATCGACATTACCGGGAAATCAATTTTACAGGAAAAACGAAAAACATTCTTTTCGGCAAGGCAGATAATATCGGGTTCAATTGTTCTTGTTTCTGCATTCCTGGCAAAAAAGGTACTTACACTTGCCGATTATCCGGTAAACTACTCTTATATGTTCTTTATTGGTGGTACCCTTTTGCTTATAGCATCGTTCGGATTCTGGGCCATAAAAGAGGTTACTCCCTCGGTTTTGCGGATAAATGGAATCGGCCATTTTTTCAGCGTTATGCGGACCGAACTTAAAGAAAATAAAAAACTTATTTATTTTCTCGGGTTTATCAATACCCAGGGAGTAGCTATCTCATTTATGCCATTTGTTGTATTATATGCAAAAGATATTTTACACGCAGTAAGCAGCGATACGGGAAATTTTCTGATTTTTAAGGTTGCCGGTGTAGTTTCGGTGAGCTTGCTGATTCTTGCATTGTCAGGTAAAGCAAAGTATCGCATTATGTTGTATCTAAATGTTTTCCTTTCTCTTTCTGTTGTATTGTCTACATATTTTATCAACGATGTTCATCTGATAAAGTACTTGTTTATCCTGGGCGGAATAGTTTATTCTCTTTACAGTATATCGATGAATGGTGTAATGCTTGAAATCTCGGGACAGGAGAACAGGGCTCTTTATGCAGGGTTTGCAGGTGCCGGGAACATCCTTCCTGCTGTTTTCCCGCTTCTGGGTGGCTCATTAATTGGTCTGTTCGGTTTTAAAGTATTCTTTTTGATGTTTGTGGTAATGATTCTTATATCATTGTGGTTCATCAAAAAAATGGACTGTAAAAAATAAGTAGAAAAAAGAATATATCCGGATTAATTTTATGTATTTACAGAAAAATACAACTATTCATTATGTTTTGCCTCTGATATTTTGTAAAGGCATTTTAGAGGCGGAATCTTCAATCTGATAAAAACGTTATTAAAATTTTAACAATGAAAACTGACCGCATAACATTCATTGTTTTTATGTTGCTGATGCCGGTAATTTTATCTGCTCAGACGACACTTACCGGAAATGTTACTGATGTTTCTTCAGGAGAGAGACTGACTGGAGTGAATGTTTATATTCCAGATTTACAAAAAGGAACTGTTACTGACGAAAACGGTAATTATAAAATTGAAAATATACCGTATGGACTTTTTAAAGTTCAGTTTTCTTTTATCGGATATAAAACGAAGCTGGTTCTTCTGAAAGCAGATTCGGGAACAAAGGAGATTAATGTGGAACTTGAGCCTACGGTAATACAATCACAGGAAGTTGTGGTAACAGGAGGGAAAGTAGGAAGCCAGCATGAAAATGCTTTGAAAATTGACAATGTGGGGAAAGATTACCTCGATGCATCGGTACAGGATAACCTGTTCAAAAAGCTGGAAATGATACCCGGTGTAAGTACCGTTAGTAAAGGAAATAATATTGCAACTCCGGTTGTCAGGGGTCTGTCAACCAGTAATCTTGTGGTGCTGAATAACGGGATAAGACTCGAGAATTTTCAGTTTTCAATTGACCATCCTTATACTATCGATGAAAGTGATATCCGGAATGTAGAAATAATTAAAGGTCCTGCATCTTTGCTTTACGGTTCTGATGCCGTGGGAGGGGTCATCAATTTTATAAAAATACCTCCGGCTCCTGTTGGTACAGTTAAGTCTGAGGTACGGACTTCATTCAACACCAACGACCATAACACCGTAAACAGTCTTAATGTACGTGGCAGCGGCGATAATTTTTTTGCAGGGATAACCGGATATCTGGCATCTTCAGCCGATTACTATTCGGGAGACGGTATTCGAGTACCAAATTCGCGCGGTAACTCATACAGCGGAAAAATGTTTGCAGGTTATCGTAACGGAAAGATTATTTCGAAGTTATATTACGATTATAATAAGTTAAAACCCGGCATTACTAATCCGCCTGCCGTAAATCTGGTTGACGATAATTCGAGGCAAAATGAATTCTGGTATCAGGATCTTGATAATCATCTTTTATCACTTGAAAATACATTGTTTTTAGACAAACTTAAGCTGGATGTGGATTTTAGTTTTCAGGACAATAAACGGCGCCTTATAGGTAACCCGCAGGAGCCGGTATCGAAACTTGTAGATATGGAGCTAAAGAGTTATATCTGGAAAGTAAAAGGCAGTTACGATTTTTCTTCAAAAAGTAATCTGATTGTTGTTGCACAGGGGTTTTCCCAGTCAAATACCAATGGTAATGCCCCGGACCATGTTCTTCCTGATTACACTCAAACTTCAGCTTCCCTGGCTTCTTTGTGGCAGCTTATTGTTAATGATAAAACATTTTTTCAGTCAGGTTTAAGGTTTGATTATAAGGTTATTGATGTGCCGGAACAATACAAATCGAATAATACTGCCGGGTTAGTAGATCCCTTTCACAAAAGCTATAACAATGTAAGTTTCTCTACTGGTTTTACCCGTAAATTTGCTGATAAATTATTGTTGAGAGGAAATGTGGCTTCAGCTTATCGTACTCCGTCGATTGCAGAACTTATGCAGGACGGAATTCACGGTGACCGGTACGAAGTTGGTAATCGTGATTTTGTTCCGCAGCGCAATATCGAGGGCGACATGAGTGTTCACTATCATTCGGCTCAGCTTGCTTTTGATGTCTCGGGTTTTTATAACAGAATTTTTGATTACATATTTCTTGCACCTACCGCTGATACAACGGATGCCGGCCTTGATATTTACCGTTATATGCAGGAGAATGCAAAACTGGCCGGCGTTGAGGTGTTTGCCGGATATACACCTTTCAGCTACCTGAAGCTGAGTATTTCATACTCTCACCTATATTCAGAACTTGATAACGGGGACCCTCTTCCGTTTATTCCTCAGGATAAAATAAGCCTTAATATAAATTCTCCTTTTCAGACAAAAGGTGTTGTGAAGAAAGTGAGCATAGGATTAAATCCTTTATTTGCCTTTGACCAGAACAGGCCGTATATATTGGAAACACCGACAGACCATTATTTTTTGTTAAACGCTTCTTTAAGATTTAGTGTGAAAATTGTACAACAGCCGTTAGAATTGAGTATTTTTGCTAATAACCTATTGAATGAAACCTATTTTGACCATCTTTCAACACTCAAAGGAATGGGTTATCATAATATGGGAAGAAACTTCAATTTCAGGTTATTGGTACCAATAAATTAGTTTCTTTATTTTTTTGTTATAAGGAAATAAAGAGATATGAATTACCGCTATATATTATTGTTGCGGGGTGGCCTGACAAAATTGCGGGCCGGCGTGAGGGTAATTGAAAATTACTTAGAAATAAATCAAAGGCGCTTGTCGTTTTAAAATGCGATAGCATTTTTTTACTTTGATATTATTTCTGTAATTTTCAAGAGCGGGCAGAAGCTTAATTTTGTCTTGATTCTTTGGTTCTTTCTCATCAAGAGAAAGAACAATAATGAGGTTAGAAAATGAAAAATATATCTTAGTTAAATTATAAAATTATGCATAAAAAATTATATCCCGAATCTGGCGTTGAACTTAATCCATTTATTTCGAAAAACTATGACCGGATGATGAATATCGGGTCTGCAGGTTTTTACAGCCGTTTTATCAAGAAGGTTATTGCTCAGATGAAAATCGATAAGGATGACCACATCCTTGACCTTGGCTGCGGTACCGGCCGTAACTCAAAGCTGATGACAAAGTATCTTGGCGAAAACGGCCGGATAACCGGACTGGATATTTCGCCGGAGATGGAGCAGCAGTTCAAAGAGAATTTTAAAGATGATGAAAGGGTAACATTCAAGAATCAGCGCATCGACATTCCTTTCGACCTTGGTGAGAAATTCGACAAGGTGTTCATCAGCTTTGTTATTCACGGATTTCCTCATGAAGTAAGGTTCGAGGTAATTAAAAATGCCTACAATCACCTGAAACCGGGAGGTGCATTTTTTATCCTTGATTTTGCCGAGTTTGATATGGATAAAATGCCGGCCCTCTACAGATTCATCTTCAAAAAGGTGGAGTGTGTTTATGCATTCGATTTCATTAAGCGCGACTGGAAAGAGATTTTGTCGGGATACGGATTCGGTGGTTTTGAGGAACATCATTATATGAAAAAATATGTGAGACTGCTGAAAGCAGTGAAAAGATAGAAGCCCCACCCCGTCGGGGATGTCCAAAAAGTATAAACACGACGTCATTGCGAGGAGGAACGACGAAGCAATCTTTTGGTTTTCAGCATTTATGGGCTTTGAGATTCCTTCACTCCGTTTGGAATGACGAAATTGCTTAAAATGATGATTGTCAACAAGACTTATACGTCATTGCGAATCCCATTTTATGGGGTGAGGCAATCTCAGAACGGTCGAGATCGCTTCTTCGCTCGCGCTCATTGCGATGACACGAATATTTCGTCATTTATTCATTATGCCCAAAAATTTGGGGTGAATTCTCAGAATGACGACTTTTGGGACATTCTCGACAAAAGAGAGGCGCATAAATTTTATATTCGGAAATCATTTAAAACATTCCCCCTTAGGGGGAGATTAAGAGGGGATAGATATGATAAAAAAGGCAGCTGAACTTATTCGTAATTCTTCACGTACCGTGGCTTTTACCGGTGCCGGAATTTCGGTCGAGAGTGGTATCCCGCCGTTTCGCGGGCCGGGCGGGCTGTGGAATAAGTATGACCCGAAAATACTCGATATCGGTTATTTCAATCAGAACCCTGCCGAGGCATGGGTCATCATAAAAGAGCTTTTCTACGATTTTATGGGAAATGCCCGTCCTAATGCAGCACACTATGCGCTGGCCGAAATGGAACGCTTGGGCTATCTTCATGCCATAATAACCCAGAATATTGACAACCTGCATCAGAAAGCCGGGAATACAACAGTTTGGGAGTTTCACGGCAATTCGCGCGACCTGGTTTGTATGGGGTGCGGAAAGAAGCATAAAGTAGCGGATATTGACCTCAATGTCATTCCTCCGAAATGTGATAAATGCGGAGGAATATTGAAACCCGATTTTGTATTTTTCGGTGAACCGATACCCGAACCGGCCAATTCAAACTCTTTTGCCGAAGTTGACAAAGCAGAAGTGTTTATTCTGATAGGAACAACCGGTGAGATTATGCCTGCTTCGTTAATTCCGTTTCAGGCAAAAGAGAGAGGTAAAAAAATAATTGAAATTAACATTGCACAATCGAACTACACCTCAATTGCTGATGTGTTTTTACAGGGGAAGGCAACAGAGATGATGACTAAACTTATTGAAGAGCTAAAGAAATAGGAAATGTGTAGGGACACACGGCCGTGTGTCCCTGCAAATTCCGGAAATAAAATTAAATTATAATAAAATGCCGAAGGATAATCATTCGAACTCCCTCCCCTCAGAGGAAACTAACTACCGTTCAGGCAGGGATAGGGATGGAACTTCTACAATAACTTTCACCCCGATAGGTGTTTTTAAAACTGATTACACTCCCGAGACCGGAGGTCCCCGGCAGGGCATTCTTAAACCTGAAGGTAAAGGTGAGATACATATTTTTGATGAGTACCGGGATGCCTTGAAAGACCTCGGACTTTTTGAATACATCATTGTTATCTATCACTTCAGCGGTGCAGGAAAATGGTCGGCAGAGGTTACACCACCTGCAGCCACAAGTGACCACAGATTCGGGCTTTTTGCCACTCGCAGTCCGAAGCGTCCGAACCCCATCGGTTTTACCGTCTTAAAACTCGACGATATTAAAAATGGCATTTTGTATGTTTCCGGAGTTGATGCATTCGACGGTTCTCCCGTACTCGACCTGAAACCGTTCCTTCCATCGGTAGATGGCATTAAAAGTATTCATAACGAACAGATAGAGAAATACCTCGGCCATCACGATGAGGATTTTATTACCGATAAGAAGTTTTATAAATAGAAAGATTTCCCTCTCGGGAGGGAAATCTTTTTAAACTATTAATACAATGATAACTCATACAACACAAATACGCACACGGTACGGTGAAGTTGACCAGATGGGATATGTTTACCATGCAAACTATGTTAGTTACTGCCACGAAGCCCGTACTGAACTAATGCGGCAATACGGCATTAACGATAAGATACTCGAAGAAAATAATATAATGCTGCCTGTAATCAGGTTCAACATCGACTACAAAAATGCTGCTCATTACGATGACCTTTTAACCGTGGAAACAACCCTTACCGAAGTAAAAGGGCCGAAAATGAGATTTGAATTCAAAATAACCAACGAACAGGGAAAAATTATATGTAAGGCCTGTTCGGCAGTAGCTTTTGTAACAGCAGATACGCGTAAACCCATAAGGGTGCCTGAGCTTGTAACGACGGCACTTGGTTTACAATAATGCTATTTAGAATAGGTTTAAATAATATTTTTTTGTTACTTTGCCACCTGATATAATCAGCGGTATTCACTTGCCGCAGTCTAACTTTTAAGCTATGAAAGGAACAGCAATTCTTTTTGCAGGAAATGCAAGAGTAAAAAGAATCAGAAATTGTTGTTTTAAAAAACAGATTATGATCAAAAAAGGTCCGAAGCGTATACGGGCCTGTCCGGTATAATTTTCTTTCATTTTAAAGAGGTTGTTCAAAAAGTACGAAAATCGTCATTGCGTGAATTCAGCTCCTTCTGGTTTTAGGGCATTGTTTTATTCCGGAAAAAAGGACTTATTATTTAACCCAAATTGGTCGTTAGGAAGCGTTGAAATCGCTGAACTAATCCCGAGTACTCGGGATGCGGGGTAACCATTTTGGGTTTAAAATAATTATGTCATTGGTAGGAAAAGTATGTTCTGTAGTCGTTTTATACAAACAGGTAAGCACTACCTCCTTCGGAATGATGACAATTTAGACAACCTCGGTAAATCCAATTCAAATAATTAAAAAATTAAGTCTTTCCCTGTAGCGGGAGAGATAATGGTATTGTACAATGCGTTCCGGCGTTGTGAAGTTTGCCGGCGTATTGTGCGGTTTGACCAAACAATGTAAAATTTTAAACAGATGAAAGAAAAAATACAATATTTTCCGGTAACGGCATTCTCAATCATAATGGGTTTGTCCGGATTGTCTATTGCATTTGCAAAATTTTATCATTTGCAATGGCTTCCACGAATATTTTACGATGTGTTTTTGTTTTTTACTTTGGGGTTATTTCTGTTTTTTGTGTATATGTATGGCCGAAAAGCCATACTGCATTTCGACGAAGTAAAAGCAGACTTTAAACATCGTATCAGAATCAATTTCTTTTCGGCAATTACAATCTCGTTTTTGTTGTTGTCGATAGCATTTATGACATACTGGCCCCTGCTTTCGCTTGTGTTTTGGTGGGTTGGGGTAATTTCGCATACATTCATTATGCTTTATACTATCAGTTTCTGGATAGAGCATAATTTTGAGATTCACTTTATGAATCCTGCGTGGTTTATTCCAGTTGTGGGTAACATTCTGGTTCCTGTGGCAGGAGTGGAGTATATGCCCAAGGCATTTTCATTTATCTATTTTGCCATAGGATTCTTCTTTTGGATTATTCTGTTTGCAATATTTATGAACAGGGCTATTTTTCATCATCAGATGCCTCAGAAGTTTATTCCTACTCTTTTTATTCTGATAGCACCTCCTGCTATAGGTTTTATTGCCTATATACGGATTGCTCAAAGCTGGGACGGATTTGCCTTGTTTTTGTTATTTATTGCCTACTTTTTTTCCACGTTGCTTGTATTCCTATACAAAAGTTTCACAAAGCTTCAGTTTTATCTGTCGTGGTGGGCTTTTACCTTTCCTATGATGGCAATAACCATTGCATCGGTAGTGGCATATCAGATATCGCATGAAGAGATATTCAAATATCTTTCATTTCTGTTTTTTGCCGCAGCTGTTTTTATTGTAGGATATGTAACGTGGAAGACTGTTGTTTTGATCAAGAACGGCGAAATGTGTGTGGAAGAAGACTAAATAAATATTTGTTTAACAATAAAATAAGTATGAAATGAAAACAAAAGTTACTATAATCATATCGTTAATTTTCGGGTTTTTAGCAGGTATAATATTTACAGCTATAACTATTAACTTGTCGGCGAAACCAATGTTGGTTAAAGAGTTTAAAAGTCCTTACGATTTCGATAAAACGGTTCAGGTTATGATTGACCGTATAAACAATAAAGAGGGATGGCATGTTACTAATGTGATAGACCAGAACAAAGCTGTATCGGAGAACGGAGGTTTCCCAATCGGTAATTTCAAAATAATTAAATACTGTCATGGTCGCTTTTCGGCTGAAATGCTTAAAACCGATGACCGAAAGATGATGGGGGTTATGATGCCAAAGTCGTTTGCCGTATATCAAAAATCGGACGGACAGGTTTATGTATCAACAATGAACGGTGCCGTGATTGGAAAACTGTTTGGCGGAGTTGAAGAACGTATTATCGAAGAAAGTTCATTGGAGATTGAGGATATTATGCGGTTTATTAATCTTAAATTTACATTGTTTTAAAAATATGATTAACCAAAAGGTATGGAAGGCACAGCGGGTAAATACTGTTTTCTGCCTTCCTGCCTTTGTATAAAAAGAGGTAAATGAAACTATCAGTATTAACAGAAAATACAGCCGGCGGCAGGTTTGGCGCCGAACACGGACTCTCTTACCTGATTGAGCATGATAACAAAACCATACTGTTCGATACGGGTCACTCCGATCTTTTCCTGAAAAATGCAGAGAAATTCGGGTATAATCTTAAGAATGATGTTGATGCCATAGTTCTGAGCCATGGGCACTGGGACCACGGTGACGGTCTTCGTTTCATTTCTGACAAACCTCTGATAACTCACCCTTCGGCATTCATTAAGCGCTACCGTAAAGCAGACCATTCTTACATAGGATTGGCAATTACAAAAGAAGAGGCGCAAAATAAATTCGGGCTCACCACTTCAGCCGGTCCGAATAAAATAACCGATAAAATAATCTTTCTTGGAGCAATTCCCCGGGAGAATGATTTCGAGGCAAAAAGCACCACATTTGTTGATGAGGACGGGAACGAAGATTTTGTTCCCGATGACTCTGCAATGGTTTTTATCCTCGATGATGAAATTGTGGTTGTCACTGCCTGTTCCCATTCCGGAATATGCAATATCACAGAGTATGCCCGTAAAATTACCGGCATCTCAAAGGTGAAGGTGGTAATAGGCGGCTTTCATCTTAAAAAAAATGATAACCAAACCCGGGAGACGGTGACGTATTTTAAAAAACTGGCCGTTGAGCAGCTTTATCCTTCACACTGCACCGAGCTCCCTGCTCTGGCAGTTTTTTATGAAGAATTTGGTATTGAACAGGTAAAAACAGGAAAACAATATACATTTTAAATATGGCAGAAGTAAGCTATACATACCGCTGTAAGCGATGCGGCTGGCAGGGGCCGGAGCAAAAGCTCGATTCGGAGCTTGTTGATACCTGCATTGGCGATGATCCCATATACATTTGCCCCGAGTGTGGCAGCTATGAAGTTGTCATTGTAAAAACTGAAACATCTTCAGATAAATCTTCAGGCTAAAAACAGTCTTATTTCCATGTTCATTTTCGAACATTGTTATGTCCGTTATCGTGCAGTGCTATGGTGGGCATGTTTCTTCCCGTAAGAGCCTTAGTTGTTGAGTGATTGATTGTTGCTGGTTTTGGCTTGTTAATTGCTATTAGAAATAAATTAATTTTAAAATCAAAAAGTTGAGATAATGAAAAGATTACTTTTTCCGGGTTTGATGACTGTACTTCTGTTGTTGTCAAACCTGATGATTGCCCAGGAAGGCAGGATTAAATTTACGGAATACGATTTAGATAACGGGCTACATGTAATTTTACATCAGGACAGTTCTGTACCTATCGTTTCAGTTTCGGTTATGTATCATGTCGGATCAAAAAATGAAGATCCCAACCTTACCGGATTTGCCCACTTTTTTGAGCATTTGATGTTTGAAGGAACCGAAAATATCGGCCGGGGTGAATATGCCAAATATGTTGAAAAGGCTGGTGGTACCTTAAATGCGAATACAAGTAATGACCGTACTTATTATTATGAAATATTACCTTCGAATCAATTAAAACTCGGACTTTGGCTTGAGTCGGAAAGGATGCTTCATGCCAGAGTGGATTCGGTAGGTATTGCAACACAAAAAAAGGTTGTTTCCGAAGAGAAAAAACAAAGTTATGATAACCGACCGTATGGAAGTCTTCTTATTGAGATGATGAAAAGGGCTTATAAAGTTCATCCTTACCGGTGGACAACCATAGGGGATATGGATCAGCTGCTCAGTGCGAAAGATGAGGATTTTGTTAACTTCTATAAAACATTTTATGTTCCCAATAATGCAGTTCTCGTTGTTGCCGGTGATATAAATCCGGATTCGACAAAACAGTGGATAAATGATTATTTTGCAGGAATTCCCAGAGGAACAAAAGAAATTCCAAGACCTGATGTTGTGGAACCGCCCCAAACACAAGAGATAAGGGATACAATATACGATAATATACAGCTACCGTTGATTGCCCAGGGATATCATATTCCTGCAATGAATACTCCCGATTACTATGCTGTAATGATGCTTTCGTCACTTCTTTCCGACGGTCAGAGCTCTCGTCTTTATAAAGAGCTTGTAGATAAAAAACAAATGGCTGTTCAGGTAGGAAGTTTCCCTCTGCCATTCAGGGATCCCAGTCTTGCATTGATTTATGCATTACCAAATATGGGTGTTGATCCTAAAGCACTTGAAGATGAGATTGATGCTGAAATTGATAAAGTAAAGGAGAATCTGATATCTGAAAAAGAGTTTGAAAAATTACGCAATAAATTTGAGAATGATTATGTAAGTTCAAATGAAAGACTGGCTTCCCGTGCTGAAAATCTTGCTACTGATTATACTTATTTTAAAAATACAGATCTCGTAAATCATGAGCTTGATAAGATACTTGCAGTTACCAGAGAGGATATAAAAAGAGTTGCAAATAAATATTTTGATAAAAACAACAGGGTTGTTCTTTACTATCTCCCGAAATCACAGGAGAAAGCTCAGCAGTAGTATTTGTAAGAACTGATTAATATTAATAAAATGAAAAAAACAATATTAAATATAATCGCATTAGCATTTGTATTTTCAGTAAATGCACAAATTGACAGGACACATGCTCCGGCACCAGGACCTGCTCCCGAAATAAAGATAGGAGATTATCAGTCGTTTAGTCTGAAGAACGGTCTTAAAGTCTTTGTTGTTGAAAATCATAAGGTGCCAATGGTTACCTACTCACTTTCGTTAGATAATGACCCGGTATTGGAAGGTGATAAAGCCGGTTATGTAAGTTTGACGGGAGATCTTTTAAGAGCCGGAACATCAAACAGGACAAAAGATCAGATTGACGAAGATATAGACTTTATTGGTGCATATCTCTCTACCTCGGCTTCAGGAATTTACGGACGTAGCCTGAAAAAACATTCTGAGAAACTATTGGATATCATGTCAGACATTCTGTATAATTCAGTTTTCCCTGAAGACGAACTGGATAAGAGTAAAAAGCAGATGCTTACCGGTCTGAAAAGCAGAGAATCGGATCCCTCTGCAATAGCTTCAAATGTAGCAGGTGTTTTAATTTATGGGAAAGATCATCCTTATGGTGAAGTGCTGTCGGAAAAAAGTATTAATAATGTTACAATTGATGATTGTAAAAATTACTACAAAACATATTTTAAGCCTAACGTGGCATATCTGGTTATTGTAGGAGATATTACTTTAAAAGAGGCAAAAAAACAGGTCAAGAAATATTTTGCCAAATGGGAATCCGGAGATGTACCTTCTCATCATTATGATTTTCCTAAAGCTTATGAAACACCCGAAGTTGCTGTTGCCAACAAGGATGGTGCGAAACAGTCAATAGTTGAGGTTACTTACGCAGTTGATTTAAAGCCAGGCTCAAAAGATGTTATTCCGGCAAGTGTAATGAATGAAATACTAGGAGGTGGTAACTTCGGAAGCCGCTTGTTCCAGAATCTGAGAGAAGATAAAGCTTATACATACGGGGCATATTCATCTTTAAGATCGGATAAGCTTGTTGGTTATTTTAAAGCTTCAGCATCCGTGCGAAATGCCGTTACCGACAGTGCATTGACCGAGATACTGAAAGAGATGAATCGCATAAGGGATGAAAAGGTTCCGGTTCAGGATGTGGAAACCATTAAAAATGTTATTGCAGGAAGTTTTTCCCGTTCTCTTGAAAGTCCGCAAACAATTGCCCGCTTTGCCCTGAATACAGCTAAATATAATCTGCCGGATGACTATTATAAAACCTATCTTCAAAAGCTTGCAGCAGTAACTCCTGATGATGTTCAGGCCATGGCCAAAAAATATATACAGCCCAATCATGCTGTTATTCTGGCAGTAGGCGAT
>JAADEM010000167.1 GCA_013153405.1 Chlorobiota bacterium | reverse complement strand
CCATAAATCGGCGGGAACCTCTTCGGGTCTGATTCGCCCATCAGGTCGTAAATTGCCTCAAACACATCCTCGGCATTGGGATTACTAAAGTAGTCGCCGTCGGTACCGTAGGCAGGCCGGTGATCTTTAGCTGTTACTGTACGCGGAGTTGCATCCAGGTGATAATATCCTCCCTGTTCCTCTATCACCTTTTGCATCATATAGGCAGTTGCACCTCCGGGAACATCTTCATCGAAAAACACAATGCGGCTTGTTTTTTTAAGCGATTTTACAATCGCCCCGTTCACATCAAACGGAAGAAGTGTTTGAACATCAATAAGCTCTACAGAGATACCTATATCCTTCAACTGTACAACTGCATCCTGCGCTATCCTGACACAGGCACCGTAAGTTACCAGTGTTACATCATTACCTTCTGATAATATTTCCGGTATACCGAGTGGAATTTTATACTCCCCAATGTTCTGTGGTTTAGTTTCACGAATACGATAACCGTTTAGTGGTTCAATAACCAGTGCCGGATCATCACCTTCGAGCAGAGTATTGTAAAAACCTGCTGCACGGGTCATGTCGCGTGGCACACAGACATAAACCCCGCGAATGGAATTGATGACCATACTAAGCGGAGACCCAGAATGCCATATTCCTTCGAGACGATGTCCCCGGGTGCGGATTATCACAGGTGCCATCTGCCCGTTTTTGGTACGATAGCGAAGAGTGGCAAGGTCATCACTCAGAGTCTGTAATGCATACATCAGATAATCGAAATATTGTATCTCTGCAATCGGGCGCAAGCCGCGCAATGCCAGGCCTATGCCTTTTCCAAGAATGGTTGTCTCACGAATACCTGTATCAAATATCCTCAACTCCCCGTATTTCTCCTGAAGTCCTTCAAGCGACTGATTTACTCCGCCCAGCCGTCCTGTATCTTCGCCGAATGTCACAAGCTCAGGATATTTTGCAAACAGCTTGTCAAAATTATCTCTCAGGATCTCACGCCCCGGAACCTGTTCCGGTTTTTCAGAATATTCAGGAGGTGCCGGTTCTATTTTTAAAGCCGACCTTTCACTTTCACTGTACAAATATGCACTATAATTCTCGTGGCCTTTCTCAAAATATTCTCGTATCCACTCCTGAAGACGCCCTTTTATATTTCCGGTTAATGAGCAAGCGGAACAGTAATTTCTCAATATTTTTCGTGCCGAGCTAAGGATATCTTTTCTTGTAACCGGTTCTGTTGCAGAAAGACGCCTGATAATTTTGTCGATAGCTTGTTGATTTCCACCTGTACAGACACAACTTTTTTGTTTGACGATTGTAATCAAATCGTCGCGTTCTTTATTTAGCTGACCGATGTATTCACTGTAAGCTTTTTTTTGTGCTTGTTTTGCCTCATCCGCTGCTTTTTGTTCAATGTGATCAAGCTCCTCCTCATTTGCCAGTCCGTGTTCCAAAAGCCACTTTCTCATCTGCACAAGAGCATCAAACTCTTTTTCCCACTCCAACCTTTCTGCGGACTTGTATCTCTCATGCGAACCTGACGTGGAATGTCCAACCGGTTGCGTAAGCTCAGTTATATGAAACAAAACAGGGATATGCTCTTTCCTGCACCGTTCTATTCCTTCGGCATAAACTTTACAAAGGCCGGCATAGTCCCAACCCTTTGCTTTAAAGATAAGGATACCTGTTTTATCTTTATGGCCTTTCTCAAAACCTTTCAGAGCTTTACTGATACTTGATTTTACTGTTTGCTTTTCTGTAGGTACAGATATGCCGTACCCGTCGTCCCATACCGAAACAGCCATAGGAACCTGCAAAGTTCCTGCTGCATTCAGTGTCTCCCAAAAGTGACCTTCCGATGTACTGGCATCACCAATAGTACCAAAAGCAACCTCATTACCATTACGGCTGAATTTTGTAAAATCCTTTAATCCCGGATTGTTCCGGTACAGTTTTGATGCAAGTGCAAGACCGGTAAGACGGGGCATCTGACCGGCAGTTGGTGAAATATCAGAAGCGGTACATTTCATTTCCGATAAATTCTCCCACTCTCCTTTTTCATTTATCAGGCGTGTTCCAAAATGATTATTGAATGAACGACCGCCGTTATCAGGATTCAATTCAGTTCTTGTTTCACCATAGAGCTGGGCAAAAAACATTTTAGGAGTAATCATTCCGGCGGCAAGCATAAAAGTCTGGTCGCGATAATAACCTGAACGCCAATCGCCCGGCATAAATTGTTTTGCCATAGCTATCTGGGCTACCTCTTTCCCATCACCAAAAATACCGAACTTGGCCTTGCCCATAAGTACTTCCTTGCGGGCAATTAAACTCATATTCCTGCTAAGCCATCCAAGTTCATAGTCCTTAAGCACCTCTTTCTTAAACTCCTCAAACGAAAGTTCTTTGTCATTCAACGTCATAAATCACGGCTTTATATTTCAAAAAACATTGACATTTCTGAAACAGTTACATCAGTGTAATTGTTTAATAATTCCGAATACACTATTTTTACCCAAAAGGAAAAAACAATGCTAAAGATATTAATATTAACAATAGTTCTTATTGCCATAGTCTTTATATTATTCGGAGTAAAAATTCTGTTCGTAAAAGGAGGTAAATTCCCCAAATCGCAGATAGGAGGAAACAGAGAATTAAACAAACGTGGCATACACTGTGCACAGACCCAGGATAAAGTAGAACGGAAAAAACACAAAGTGCATCATGTACATTATTAAGCAGGTATTAACCCCAAACCCATACTAAATGCATACCAGTCCGATATGTCAGGTGGGCAGTTCGCTAATTCATAGTCTCTAATGCTTAAGCCGGGTTAAGTCATTACGGCAATAAAAGGGCAAAAAAAGAGGTTGTCCTCCAAGTCGTCATTCCAAGAATTCACCCCAAATTTTGGGGCATAATGAGTAAATGACGGAACATCAGCGTCATCGCGATGAGCGGGAGCAGCTTGTCCCGATTTTTTCGGGAAAGAAGCGATCTCAACTGTTCAGATTGCTTCATCCCGTAAAACGGGATTCGCAATGACGTATAAGTCCTGCTGACAATCT
>JAADEM010000119.1 GCA_013153405.1 Chlorobiota bacterium | reverse complement strand
GTTTATCATCAATAAACGGAGAGGGTAATGTTTTCACAACAACAACCATAAGAGGGAACACGCAGGTGAATTATAATACTAATACTCTGTTATTATTCGATGGTATTCCTCTTTATAATGCATATCACGGTAGTTTTGATTTTCAGTTTATCCCGTTGAGCTCTATCGACAGGATAGAAATTGTAAAAGGTTCAAATTCGGTGCTATATGGAAGTAATGCAATTAACGGTGTAATAAATATTATAAGTAAAAAAACATTACAAAATAATGGAACCGTGGCATCTGGGAATGTCAGATATGGAAGTTTTAGTTCATTGAATTCGGGAGGAGCATTAAGGGTGAAAAATAATGACTGGAATTTTGGAATATTTACAGATGTTAATACAACAAAAGGTGAAACACTTCCATTTATTGATGAATATGGAAATCAACTTGATCTTCAAAAATATTATAAGGGGATTAGTACTGTTGCAAAATTAAAATATCGCAATGTTTCTTTGGACGTTATTTATTATAATCGGAATCTACCGGGAGTCAGAACCCGTAAGTTCCAGTTTGTCTATACATCTTTGACAAAGCCCGACAGTTTGATCAAACCTGAACTAACGGATGAATATGCTTATTCCGTAAATTTGGGATACAACAGTAAATTATCGGATAAGATAAGTTTGAATGTAAGGGGAAATTATTTGGACTGGAGAATGAATAAAGAGTTATATGATGGTTACTGGGACTATTCTTCAATGGGATTTTATAATGATTTTTATTTCACAGTTAAGAGTAACAGCAAATTAACTAATAAAATTGGAGCAAGCTATAATCATTATCTGGGAAGAAGATATAAATCACAGAATGGGGAATATGATATAGGAAAGGATAAGATATGGACAAATGATTATGCAATATATTTGAATGGAGAATATGGATTTATGAAATCTTTTAAATTGTTTTATGGAGGCCGGATGTATTATGCCAGGTATGGTAAATCAAAATTCAATAATTTTTCTCCCCGTTTGGCATTAACCTACAGTCCCGGTAAAGATGTTTATTTGAAAGCCATATTCGGTCAGTCATTTAGGATTCCTACGTATTTTGAAAAAGAGGTTTCTTCAGATCAAATCATGGGTAATCCTGACCTTTTACCCGAAAAAAGTACATCGTATGATATTGTGGTGTCTGGTATTTACAAAAATATGCAATATGACCTGGATTTGTTCTATTCTGTTATTAATGATAAAATAACCAGAGTTCCGATACCGGATAATCCTGAGATGCAGATGAACATGAATATTGGAAATGTGAGTTTTAAAGGTTTGGAAGCTAATGTAAAATACCGGTTTGAAGAAAGAATTTATGGTTTCCTCGGATATTCATACACGTTGGGACTGGACCTTGAAACAAATGAAAAATTAAAATATACTTATAACCATATGGTTAGCGGGGGAATGAAAGTAATGTTAAGTAAATGGTTGAGTTTTAATTCATCGGCAAAGTTTCTGGACAAGTGGGGTGAGGCTTCATCTTATTTTATAATAAATGCCGGTATTAATATAAAACCGGATATTGATATGCCATTTTATATAACTTTTAAAGTTGATAATATTTGTGATACAGATATTTATCTTCCTGAAATTGCCAGGGAGTCAGAGCGTGTTCCTGTAATTCCAAAAACATTTAACAGAATGTTCTATTTGGGATTGTCTTATAATCTATAAAAAGTAATTATTTAATGAAGCATGTTATTATATATTTCCTTTTTATTCTGAATGTTATAAATCTATCAGCCCAGATATCAGAGTCGACAGTCAAGGCAGGTTTGATTTTCCGGCTTACTGAATCTATAGAATGGCCTTCGGAAGGATCAATTAAAAAATTCACTTTTGGAGTGTTATCAAATGATTCGATTATAATAAAGGAATTGAAAAATGTAGCAACATTAAAAAAAGTAAAAAAGAAAAATGTTGAAGTGTTGATTAATGATGAAATTGTAGATTATTCGGCTCTTCAGGGAATTTTTATCGACTATGACCATATTAATTATTTAAATGCTGTGGCAAAGCAGATAAGTAACAAGAAAGGTATTCTTATTGTTACTTATAACTCACCGGAATTATTATTATCAATGATAAATATTTATAAGGATAATAATGATTCTACATTGAGGTTTAAAATAAACAAACAGAACCTTGATAACGGCGGTTTTAAATATAAACATGATTTGCTTTTGTATGGTGGAACTATTATGGATATAAAAGACCTGTTTATATTAACCAATGAGCAATTGTCAGAAAAGACAAGTCAAATAGATTCTATTAATAAACAGTTAAGCAGCCTTAAAAAAGAAAGCCGGTATTATTCTGAAAGAATACAGGAACTGTCTGTTAAAATGCAATCAGCTTTACAGCAGGTTAAGGAACGGGAAAAAGAAGTTACTGTACTAAGCAATGATATTTATAAAAAAGATTCTGAATTGCTTAAAGTAAACAAAGAGCTTGAAACTCAGTTATATCATCAAAAAACGCTGGCAGGAAAACTTCATAATACTCTTGATTCCATTAGTCTGGTTGAAAAAAAACTAAATCAGTTAAATGTATTGCTGGAAGAAAAAAAGAAACAGGTTGCAGAAAGCCGTGCTGTGATAAATTCACAAAATGTAAAAATAAAAAAGCAGGAGAAGGGATTGTTCTGGTTGGTTGTGGTAGGTGCAATCCTATTGATACTAGTAACAATTGTAATTATAGCTCTTAATATTAAAAGACGATTGGCAAGGAGGTTATCTTCTTTGGTCGACGCAAGAACAAAGGAATTGTATGAAAGCCAACAGTATTATTTAGGACTGTTCAATGATTCTCCGGTTGCAATAGGAGAATTCGACCTGTCGGCTACTCTTCAGTATTTGAAAGAAAAAACAATTGATTTTGATGATGAGCAAGTTTTTGTAGAGGCCACTGAAAAAGTAAGGATTATTGATGTGAATAATAAGATGCAGGAACTTTTCGATGCTGAAAATAAAGATATGCTTATAAATAATTATTATAAGCTTTTTAATAATGAATCGTTAAAGGGACTGAAAATGTTTTTCGAAAAACTTATGTTGGGTGAGAAACATTTT
>JAADEM010000187.1 GCA_013153405.1 Chlorobiota bacterium | reverse complement strand
CTTCCGGTGTCTCTCAATAGGACCAGCCAGAAATTTTGGAAAAAACAACATGTAAATTCCAAAATGAATAAAATCATTCTCAGGCCTGTCTTTAGCTTTATAAATAAGATAAAGATAACTTATCCCCTGAAATGTATAATATGAAATTCCTAACGGAATAAATATCTTCAATAAAGGCAATTGTTTATTTAAAAAAAACTGCGCAGGATAATTAATATTCTCAATTAAGAAGTTTATATACTTAAAAAAAATAAGGCCTCCTATATTAAAAACCTGCCCAGTATAATATATCAGCTCCTTTTTTTTCCCCGCAAACTTCTTTATCTGAATACCGGTTATAAAATTTACGGTTGTGAACAATAAAGCATAAACAACAAAGGACAATGAATAAGTTGCTATAAAAAATATACTTGATGCAAAAAGCACATATAATCTGTACCTACCTTTAACCCCTGTAAAGACAACAAAAACAACAGTAATAAATAATACAAAATCAATAGATACAAAACTCATTGTCAATAGTTACATATACTAATAATAATCAAGTCATTACCTTTCAGAGCCATTCTATAATATTCCTGTTCATAATCTTTTCTCAAAAAATAACAGTTAATACTAAAATTTGTATCTATAAGCTTTACCATAAACAGAGTTTAATTAAAATTTAGTTACACTCCAGAGAATAAATACAGATCACACACTTACCTCCTTATCCAGAATGGAAAAAACACTATTATTGGAATGAAATTCCGGAACCATCTCCTTCATTCTGGCCACAAGCAGTTCATCATTTTCGATCTGAAGGGCAAAAAGCAGATCTGCAATATTCTTTTTAACCTCTTTAAAATTATATTCACGCACCTTTGCAATCATAATCTTTTCATGATGCGTCTTAAGAGTGTTTTCTTTTGAATTAAGGAGCTCTTCATACAGTTTCTCTCCCGGACGCAAACCGGTATAAGTTATTTCAATATCTTCGCCGACCTTTAATCCTGCCAGCCTAATCATTTCTTTTGCAAGATCATCTATTTTCACCGGATCACCCATGTCAAAAACAAATATTTCGCCGCCTTTCCCCATAAATCCGGCTTCCAAAACCAGTTGGCAAGCCTCAGGAATAGTCATAAAATATCTGGTTATTTCCGGATGAGTAACAGTCACCGGACCTCCTCGTTCTATCTGTTTTTTAAACAAAGGAACAACAGAGCCGTTCGAACCAAGTACATTTCCGAAACGTGTGGTGATAAAAGAAGTTCTGACATTATTCAACTGAGCCATTGACTGAATATAAATCTCACAAATTCTTTTAGAAGCTCCCATTACATTAGTAGGATTCACGGCCTTATCTGTTGAAACCATAACAAACTTTTCCACACCGTATTTCACCGAAAGGTTTGCCATTACTTTTGCAGCTCCTATATTTACACGAATTGCTTCATAGGGAAATTTCTCAAGTATGGGAACATGTTTGTATGCAGCAGCGTTAAAAACTATATGAGGCCTGAATTCATCAAAAACCTTCTCCATCCTCTGTTCATTGGTAGCATCAGCCAGAACAATCTCAAACGGAGCATCATAATGACTAAGCAAAAGTTCCTGTTGCAAATCATACAACGGAGACTCTGCAACATCAACCAACAATATATTTTTCACCGGAAACCTCAGCAGTTGTCTTACTATTTCAGAACCGATAGAGCCGGCAGCTCCTGTAACAAGAATAGTTTTTCCTGCCAGTCCGTTCTCTATTTCTGCCAGATTAAGTTTTATCTCTTCTCTTCCAAGGATATCCTCAATACGTATATCCCGTATCTGATTTTTATTTGAAATTCCATTAACCCAATTACCTACCGACGGCATTACTTTCAGCTTCCACCCCCTGTCCAAGCAAACATTTGTAATCTCTTTTTTTCGAGATGTAGATATAGAATTAATAGCCAGAATCACCTCTTCAACCTCCTTTGACTCTCCCGTTTCCAATGCCTTTTTCCAACTTATAACAGGTAGTGAATGTAACATTACCCCCCATTTTGAAGAATCATCATCTATAAATCCTATAATATTATAATTATTGTCTTTGTCATTCTTTATCGCTTCAAGTGTTATCTGACCCATATCTCCGGCACCATATATTAAGGCATTTACTGTTGTCCTTTTCCTTGTAAGCAACGCATATGTCTCTTTCACTAACATCCTGAATGCAAAACTTAACATTGTTGTCAGCAAAAAATGAATTATTAACACCAACCTGGGCACATTTATCCAGTGAAATCCAAACTGTTTAACTATGGTATCGAATGTAAATAAAAAAACAAATGCACTGAAAGCTGCTATAACCAAAAGCCTGAACTCATTATAACTGCTGTGCCTTATTACTCCACGGTAAGATCCAAATACCAAATATGAAACTAAATAAACAAGCAATACCCATCCGCCCGTCTCAAGCATTTCTGAAACCGAATAACCAGGAAGCTGAAAGTTTAACCGTAATATAAAAGCAAGAACATATGCATTGGCAGCTACAGCAATATCAATGAAAAGTATCCACCAAGGGGAAACAATCCTGCCATTGAAAATATTTAATAAAAATGATTTCATTATTACTGCCTGTTAAAAACAATCAGTTAATTTATTTACCTCCTGTATATACGCAAATTACCAACTTTTTATACATTATCCCGATGTTTTATGACGAACGGCTTATATAAATTGTTAAACATCAATTTATTCACACCTAATTTCTTTAATTTGTTTCAAATGAATTTTTATTACCGGAAAAAATAATGTTAAACAGTACAAAATATGTAAAAAAGAGAAGAATACATATGCTGATACAAGCCACCTTAATTGAAAAAAAATATTCAAAGAAAACATCTGACCATATAAAAGACCCTGCTTTAGGCATATCTGTCATTGGCAAAAAATAACCTGTACGCGATATTATATGATAATATTTTAAATCAGGTAAAGCAAACGGACCACATATACATCAGAAAACTCAGCATGATACTACAACATACTAAACAATCATGTTATTTAAACCCGCATTATGCATTAGAGTATGAAAAAGGGGGGCTTATGTTATCAATTTGAGCAAAGATACCATCAAGCCATGGCCTTCTTTTTGTAT
>JAADEM010000142.1 GCA_013153405.1 Chlorobiota bacterium | reverse complement strand
TCATAACTTGCAATCAATAAAATAAAACAAAAATACTAGTATTCACCAAAGTTAACCAACAGTAACATGAATAGCAATAACTTTAATGCGAAATTTCCGTATAAAATGCATGTATTCTTATAAAGATTAAAAAAATATAGATAGTTTTATCCCGAAAACAACATAATTAAATATGGATTTCTTTTCTCTTTTAAAGCTTAAGGGCTTTCCTGTAAATGAAGCAAAAAAAGTTTTAGCTTCAATACCTACAGAAGGAAATATTGCCCAATGGCAGGAAGAGAAAAAATGGGATATTTTTAAACATCATTTAAAAACAAACAGACATTATCGTTCTTTAATAAAAGGTAAATATGAAAAATGGGAGGACCTTCCCATTATGAACAAAGACATTCTAAGAATTGAGTCAAATAAATACAAATACGATTACGCCAGAAAACTGTATGTACGTAATACCTCCGGTTCAACAGGAAAACCATTTACCTACGGACTTGATTATTTAAGCCACACTCTGACCTGGCTGATAATAGAGAACAGATACGGAACATTAGGATTATCGCTGGATGATTATCAGGCCCGGCTTTTCGGAACACCGATATCATGGAAAGAAAGAACAATAGAAAAGCTCAAAGACAAGCTGGCAAACCGCTACCGTTTTGATATACTTGATTTATCGGACAAGGCTTTGGAGAAATGGTTAAATACCTTCAGAAAGAATAAATTTAAATACGTTTACGGCTACTCATTTCCAATCGTTTCTTTTGCTAATTTTCTGAAATCGAAAAACATAGTTCTTAAAGATATTTGTCCGTCTTTAAAAACAGTTATAGTAACCGCTGAGATGTGTTCTCCCGAGGATGAAAAAATTATATCAGAAACATTCGGTGTGAATATTGCAAATGAGTATGGAGCTTCAGAAATTGGCATAATCGGCTTTGGTAACTCCAATAACTGGAAAGTATCTGATGAGTTGCTGTATGTTGAGATTGTGGATGACAATGATAATCCTGTTCCCGACGGTGTAGTAGGAAGAGTAATCTGCACTCCATTGTTCAATAAAGGAACACCTTTTATCCGGTATGAGGTTGGAGATTTAGCATCGGTGATTAAAACTAAAAACGGGAAACTAATTACAAATCTGGTAGGTCGTCAGGAAGAACTTGCAATATTACCATCCGGCAGAAAAGCTCCGGGAGATACTGTATTCTATTATGTTTTCAAGGAGTTCAGCAACTATTTCAATGAAATACAGGAATACAGAGCTATTCAGAAAAAAAGAGACACTTTTGAGATTCAAATGGTAACAGATATAAAGCCCGGAGAAAAAGAGATTAATTTCCTGAAAAGAACGACAGAGAACTACCTTGAAAAAGGATTGAATATTAAAATAAAAATGGTTGATACAATAGAAAGAACCCGACTGGGAAAATTCAGGAGGTTTATTTCTGAGGTGTAACTTACGGCAGTTTATGTATTTCTCATTGTCACACTCCTGACAAAACCCAATAATTTATTTACTCCTTTACTGTTAAGTAGATTGACTGCGAGCTTCATAACTAAAAATCTTATAATTTTATTTTTAAACAGAATATAAATACCCGGTGTAGAAACAAGCTCTCCTCCGAAACGCAACTTAAATAATGTAGGTCCTGCAAAAGATCTGTTTTTAAGATCATCGGTCAGTTCTTTATGTTCATTAACGGCTTTGGCAACATAATGGTCTACCTGTACAAAGTCAAAGTATCTGAACCCATTTTCTTTTGCCCATTCTATAGTTTTCCATATTAAGACACTTGAAAAGTTCATCTCCTCATACTCTCCCGACCAACCCCATTTCCAATACCGAAAAGTGTCTCCCACTGCAAATCCGGCCAAAGAACAAACAGCTTTTCCTTTATATTCCAGCATAAAAATTTTAAACCAGCCTTTCGATGCCATATTATCCCATAATTCAAAAAAGAACTTTACATTTTTATGTGTAGGTTTTGTCTGCCTTCTGTCACACATAGCCATCATCAGGTCATAAAAAACCTTTACATCATCTTTTGTTCCTTCCCTAAAAACAGGACCTGCCTTAAGGCCTTTTTTTATATTGCGCTTACGTCCAGGACTAATATTTTTCCATATGCTGTCATCGTCCCTGTCCAGGTCAATAAATAATGTATCTTTCACAACCGCAGTCGGAGGCAGACCTTCGGGTTTTACCGATAATCCTTTTTGCCGGAAAACATTACTGTATGCCTCGTTTTTGTATGGTAAAACAATTGCCGTATATAAAAAGCCGTTCTTTTTTAAGAATAATTTAAACTCATCAATAAAAATGCTTAAAAGCTCTGTGTCTTCGTTCAAAATAACCGGTCCCTGAACTACAAGGCCAATTTTTCCAGCTAAAGGATAGTTTAGAAAAGCAACCTGAGCACCTGCAATAATTCTGCTTTCCGATTTAAAATAAAACCTCCATGTTGTCCAGCCCAGCATTTTATTAGAAACGGCCCATAAACTAATCTGCTCAAAATACACACCCGGAATTTCTGATGCAAAATTATCCCATTCATCATTCTTTTCATTTTTACATATTACAATCGTGTATTTTCCGGTCATTATTGTATTTTTCTCTGACATATACGAATACAAACAATAAATCGTTGTATTTTTAAAAACAAATATATCAATATATGTATGAATACAGGTATTAACATAGAAATTAAGGAATGTAAAGATGCTGAAAAATGGTCTGATGATTTAGAGAATTTCAGATTCAGCCTTTTTCAAACCAAAGAATGGATTGAAGCTTTATCATCAGAAAAAAACAACATTCCTGTATTCTATGATTTGTATTTTAACGGTTATAAAGCAGGTAAAATATCAGGTATTTTTAATAAAACAAAATATTTCGGCAGTCAGATATATTTCTTTTCAGGACCGGCTTTAAAAAGCTCTGACTATAATTTATATCACAACCTGACGGATTCATTAATAAAATATTTCAAAGAAAAAGGGGTATCTAGAATAATAATAGGCTCATACGGTTCTCATTATGCACCTGAAATTAAACACAGATTATATCACACTTTTAAAAGAAAAGAATATTTAGTTAATCTGACCGGCAATTTTCATAAAAGATTCTCACATAATGTAAAAAACAATATAACCAAGGCAAAAAAGAATAACCTGAGTGTTTCGATCAT
>JAADEM010000141.1 GCA_013153405.1 Chlorobiota bacterium | reverse complement strand
TAATGTACCGGTATTGACGAACAATGGGAATTATAATATATCGGAAGCAGCAAAGTTATGGATTGATGGTGGAAATGCTGCTGTTACGGGGAACGCATTAGTTCCATATGGTGAGTTTTATATAAGTGACGGAACATTTGATGCACTTGTGACTCATGGTATTGCTATCAGAGCAAATGGAGTTATAAGAGTTAGTGGAGGTGAAGTAAATACCAATATAATAAGAACTGCATCAAGTAGTGCATCAACAAACAGAGGGGCTTATGTACAGACCGGCGGAGTAGTAAATATTAAGAATCAGAATAACTCAACGTCAGATTATTATCACTTTTGTTTAACTTATTCTGATATGACATTTTCGATGTCTGGTGGAACATTACATGTTTATGATGCCAATGGAACTGATACAAGTGAAGGGGGAATTTTCATAGCTTGTGCCAGTGAGAACATTAATGTAACAGGAGGAACGGTAATTGCGGAAATTGCAACCGTTGATAATCCTTTTAAGATTACATCTACAGCTCCGTTTTATAATCTGATATTGCGTAATACATACGATACAGAAACAGATCATATTTTATCAGAAGCTACAGATGTAGGACCGTTGGACGTTGATTTGGCAGCACAGCCTATTGTTGTTTTGAATGACTTAATAATCGAAGATAATTGCTTCCTTGATCATAACGGACAGGATGTTACTGTTGGAGGAGGATTGTCTATAGCCGAAAATAGTCAACAACAAGGAACAAATAATTACGGTCTTTTGTATGATTCCGGAAAACCAAATACTTTAACTTTTAATGGAACAGGAAGTGATACTCTCTATATAGCTCATAATGCCGATGATGGTTATGAGTTGTATGTGTATCATTTGGTTGTGGATATGGATGATGTTGATGCGGAAATTGTACTGAAAGGAGATACTCTTAAAGATCCTACATTATCTACATTGTCAAAAGAGTATTATAACAGGCTTTTAAGAATTGAAGGAACTACTGATATTAAGAAAGGAATACTTAATCAGGGGCATCAATCTATACGTACCTATGGTGATGTAATAATCAGTAAGAATGGAAAGTTTGGTGTGTATGAAGCAGGAATAACACCTCTGAGTGCATATATGATGGTGAAAATTGGTGCTGTTCTTGATGCCGAAGATGGTGCAGAAATAGGTAACCTAAAACTTAACCCCGGGGATGGCAATCTGGTTTCAATCGCCAATAATGTTTACATTAAACGTATTGGATATTATAACGGATTGTTGAACCTTAATACCTATAATGCAAAGGTTGATTACTTACACCGTAGAGTATCAGAGGATAATGTTGATGCTTCATTTTGTAATACAACAAGAATGATTTATTCTGAAGCAAATGCTTCAGACGGAGGCTTATCTATATTAATAACAGGTAATGGAACCTATACTTTCCCGCTAGGAACAACAGCAAACAGCTCCACTCGTTATACATATGCAGAAGTTACAATTACCGATTTCGTTGATTCAGGATATATTACAATTCGTCCTGTTGATGGAGAACTGAAAACAACAAATCTTTCCGGCGGTGATTTGCTTGATTACTATTGGCGTGTTAGTTACGATGGCTTTTCAACCCTTCCAACAGTTCAGTATAAGTTTGCATATGATCCTTCAACAGATGACCTGAACGGTACGGATGATACATTTTATCCGGGTAAGGTTCTGGACGGAGGAGATTATACCAGATCATATGAAGATGATTTGACTAAAGTAGATGATGATAGTGAAAATGCAACATATACTATAACTTTTAACGATGACGATTCTGGTGGATCTTCAGGTTTTACTCTTGAGAATGCTAATTATACAGCTGGTGTTGCTGACAGGTTCACAGGTACTGTTGATAAATACTATTCGTACTATGATAAAGAAGGAGGTACAGGTAATGGTTGGTATAACAATTGGGATGATGCGGATACCTGGGATAAGGGAAGTGTAGGTTCCGGTGTGCATGAGGTTCCGTCTGAAGGAAGTGTTGTTTACATACAGGATAGGGCAAGAGTCTGGGGTAATTCTATTCCGAACACTCCTGCTCAAGTTATATTTGAGTTTAATTCAGCAGAATATGGTGATGAAACGGATCAGGAAAATGTGCCAAGACTTCAGTTTAATAAGTCGGGAACATTTGATATAGGCAGAGTTTCCGGGATAGGAATGGTTTCTTTTGACAATAATGATGATCCTGTTGTAAATGCTGACTGGGGAGAATTTGCCACCAATCCTTCAAACTTTATAATGTACTGGGGAGCCGATCAGGTACACACCGATATTATTCAGCCTTGTCCTTCTTTAATGATTGAGGGTAGTACTCAGAAGGTTGATCAGAATATAACAATTGGTGGTAATTTGATTCTTACAGGCAAAACAAACTTTACGCCTCTTCAGGATATACATGTAAATGGTAATTTATATGTAGGAGCATGGGATAATGGTGTTTTTCATTTCCCGGATACCGGTTCTCCACTTACAATTACTGTTGATGGGGATGTGGATTATACATACATTAATTCGAGTGGAGACAGAGATATTGTTGTTGATAATTCAGGCAATAACATAGAACATAAGTTGATTGTAAAAGGAGATATCATTCAGGGTAGCGATACTGATTATACTCTTGATCTTTTCAGTGCACAAGGAGAAACAAATGTAATACTGGAGCTACAGGGAGAAAGTAATAATTCATATTCCAATTATTCAGGAAATCCTGCAGAGTTATACAGGTTAATAGTAAATAAGGGTTCAAGTCAGGACAGTTCTTTTACATTTAATGATTCATTTACATTAAACGGAACTACTTCCGGTGTAGATATTGATAAAGCCCTTGAGCTTCAAAACGGAACACTTATTCTTAAAGATTCTGATATTGATATTAACCTGACAACCGGAGATGATAATTTTGAAATTCCTTCTACAGCAGCATTACAGGTAGATAGTGGTGTTGTCAGGGCATCCGGTAATAGTGGTATTCTTCTTGATGGTAAGATTACTGTAAACGGAGGAACCGTTGATATGAGTGGAGGTGACAATTATATTCAGTACTCTGCATCTGGTAATGCAACAATTGAGGTTTCAGACGGAATATTGAAAGTAGGTTCTCAGGTTCGAAGAGGAACAACTTCAACTGAAGGAGTATTGATTTATAACCAATCCGGTGGCGAAGTTATAATAGGTACTGATGATGCGGGAGAAGATTCAAGGGGGATGTTTGAGATATTAAATGCAGGTAGTTCATTTACACATACCGGTGGTAAGTTTATTATTGCAAATGATTTCCGTACTAATGCTTCAGTAGCCTCAATGTATTTTGCTCCAGAAGATGTAACAGTGACTTCAGATACAATTACATTTGGAATGGATGGAACTACTAAAGGAAACTTTACTCTTTATGCAGGTAAAGCATTAGAGTATCTTGAGGTTGATACAACAGGTACTAAACTTACGTTATCAGTTGTTCCATGTACTGTTAATAAAGAGTTGATTATTAATAAAGGGGCCGGGTTTGATGCTAACGGACTTGATCTTACCCTGAAAGGAGATTTTAATAATGATGGAACTTTTACTTCTAATAAAAATGCAACTTATTTTATTCCTTCAGTAACAGCTGTTAATATAAAGGGGCAGAGTCCTGTAACATTTTATGATCTGTATAAGCAGGTGGATGGAACTACTCTTACTTTGGATACAACAATTACTGTTACAAATGAGTTGCATCTGGAGGCTGGTGGTTTTAATGATGGTGGACATGTTGTAAATTGTGAGGGGGATATGTATATTGACATTGATATAACATCTTCTGGAACAACAGAGAGTGGACTTGTCGCAAACGGAACAGAAATACAAACATTAACGTGTAATACCACCTTATCAAAATTAAAGATTGATAACCCGCAGGGAGTAGAAGTGCCTACCGGATATAATATAACTATTAGTGATACGCTAAAGTTAAAACAAGGTATACTTGATATCGGTAAAAACCTTCTGACCTTGACAAAAAATGCGACAATAGTTGCTGAATCACCATTTGGGGAGAATAATATGATACGGACTAATATTTCTTTTACAGATGCAGGTGTTAAGAAATACTTTCCTGTAATCTCATCCGAAACGTCGTTTACGTATCCTATAGGTTCGGGAACTAAATATACTCCTGTAACTCTGAATATTTCAAATAATGATGCTGATAACTGTTATATAAGGGTTAAAGCTGCCGACGAATTGCATCCTTCGATAATAAATGATACTGATGATCCTGAAATTGCAGATACTGCAAATGTGCTTAGATATTATTGGATTCTTGATGCCGAAGGTGTTTCAGGATTTATTGGTGAAGCTGTTATGCAAGGATATCCCGGAGATGTGTATGTGACGGATCCGTATACAGCCTCAGATTATATTACCGCCAGATTATTGAGCCGTAGTTCCGGAACATGGGATAAATATGTAAATACCGATTTTAATGAAAATACAACGGAACTGACATTCTCGTTCAGTAATACTGATGATATTGGTATTGATGGGGACTATACTGCCGGTATAGATGATGCTATCCCTGATAAAGTTGCATTATATGTTTCTCTTGCTGACGATTTGTGGACTGATCCTAATACATGGGGTAAGTATGATGAAACTACAGAAACAGTAGGAGATCCAGGAGTAGATGTTCCCGCAGGAGGACCTAAAGGAGCACGGGTACTTGTTAAAACCACAGTATCTGTTCCAGATAATTATCTTGTTTCTTATGAAACATCAATCGATAATTCAGGAAAATTAGACCTGGGTACTACATTTGGTCATCGTTTGGGAAATGTGGAAGGAACCGGTGTTTTATATATGGAAAGCGGAGACTTGCCTGCCGGTGATTATGAAGGATTTCTTGCTGTTGACAGTGGAACGGTGGAATATGGAGGTACAGGAGAGTATGACATACTTAGTGAGATGCCTTTCGTAAATAATATTATTGTAAGTGGAACAGGAACACGTAATATGCCAAATATAGATGTTCAGCTATACGGAGATTTAACAATTGATGGTCCTGTATTGGTATGTAAGTATGATAATGATATTTACCTGAAAGACACTTTGAACCTGGTTAGTGGTAGTTTTGATGCCAACAATAGCTCCACAGTTATTTTTAATGGTTCATCGGCTCAGGTTATAACAGGAAATGGATTTACAGATTCTAATAATAGTGATTTTGTAAATCTTGAGATTGATAACAGTGCAGGCTTGAACTTAAATACAGATGTGGAAATAACGGGTAATCTGTACCTGACCAGCGGAGTTATTAATTGTGATGAAACTAATACTCTTACTATTACAAACTCTACAGAAGATTGTGTGCTGGGTGGTAGTAATAGTTCTTATGTGGCAGGGCCGTTATATAAGAATATTATCAGTAGCCAGAGTTTTGTTTTTCCTGTTGGCGACAACGGACGTTTGGGTAAGATTGGAGTTAAGTCAGATGGAAGCTCAGGAGATATTTGGATGGTACAATATTTTAACCACAGTGCAGGTGATGATGGAATGTCTTTGGATAGTAAAGCTTCGGATGTAAATACCGTTAGTGGATTTGAATACTGGAATGTCAGAACAACAGACGGAACCGGGAATGCTAACCTGACTCTTTACTGGGATGCTGCAAGCGGAGTGACTCCTGATGATGGATTCCGTATTGTGAAATGGACAGATGATGCAACGGATGAGTGGCAGAATGTGGAAGTAGGAACAAAAACAGGAACTTCTTCAAGTGGTAGTGCGGATTTGTATTCTGATATGTCTTTCAATGAGTTTACAAGTGGAGTTGGAATAGGTAACTTTATAACATTTGGAGGAGGTCCGGTTTCTTTAACTTACTGGCAGGGTGATGTTGCAGGAAGTGAAACAGACTGGTTCGCGGCTGAGAACTGGAATACAGGTGTAGTTCCCACATCATCGAAAGATGTTTTAATAGAAGCTGGAAAATCATATTATCCGGTAATTGATAATACTGCTGAAGTCAGTATCAATAAACTTAGTATTGAGAACGGAGCAACACTTACGATCGATCCAGGTGCTATGGTAATAGTAAATGATACTATTTCGGATGGTAATCCTACTTCAGATCCGGGTCTGATAATTAAGAATACTGTTTCTGACCCGACTACCTTTATTTACAAGGGAGCACAAGATGCATATGCCAGGGTTGAGTGGATTTACCGTTCTCAGCAATATTGGTATATAGGACATTCTGTTGATGGGGCTTCAAATAGTGATTATGATACACCTACCGGTGGTGATTTTAAATTGTATAGGTACACAGGTTCTGCATGGGAAGATATAACCTCTAATACTGCATATGATTTTGATGCGAGTCCTATGGAAGGTTATGCCTTTAAGAAAACAACAAGCGGTGATGTGACTATTTCACACACTGGAGTTATCAGGAATAAAAGCTATTCACGTAGTATTAATGGTTGGAATTTGGTTGCTAATCCTTATCAAGCATATTTAGATGTAGAAAGCAGCGGATTTGATATTGGCAATAGTCTTCAAACAATTTGGACAACAAGTCATTCAGAAACCACAGGTGAGATATTTTATGCAACGTATAATATTGAAGGACTTGGAGAAAATGGCGGAACCAGATATATTGCACCAGGACAGTCTTTCTGGCTTCGGAACTATTCGGCCAGTACAGTTACTCTTGATTCTACTGCCAGAACAACCGAGCATGGAGATTCTAATTACTCCTTGAAAAGTGCACAGCTAAACAATGAGAATGATGTGTTAAGACTATTTATGGATAATGATGGAGATAAAGATGAATTAGTTCTGGCCTTCAGATATTACGGAGATTTCGATAAGTTTACAAGGTACGATTCAGATAAAAGATTTGGAAAAGCTATTAATGTTCCTAATGTTTATGCTGAAAAAGCAGGGCATAAAGCAGCTATCTGTACGTTTTCTGATGAGGTATTGGAATCTGACAGCATTTTTGTAGGTTACACATTCTCTCAAAGTAAAGAAATTGTATTAAGGGCTTCTAATATCAATGAGTTTACTGCAGTAGAGAATGTTTATCTGTTTGATAAAGTAACTGGTGTTGAAGTAAACTTAAGAGAAACTCCTGAATATGTGTTTACTTCTGTGGCAGGAGGCGAAACGGACAGGTTTGTATTGTATTTTGATACAAAGGCAAATGATTCTGAAGAGGGTGAGGTAGTTACTGATATTACTGATAAAAATGCAGACGAAGTAATTATTTACGGAAACCGTAATAATGCAATAGTTATAGTTTCTGGTCAGATATTATCAGAAAGTAACGGAAAAGGATTGATAAAAGTCTATGATTCTGTTGGTAAGTTAATAAAAGAAGTTAAACTGACAGATAAGCGTATTTCAATTCAACTTCCGTCTGCTCATAATATTTATATTATAGAAGTTAATACCGGCAAGCAGGTATATACCGGTAAAGTATCAGGAATGTAATCCAGCCTGAGTCTCTTTATATAAAAAGAGGATGTCTAAAAAGTCGTTATTCCGAGATTTCACCCCCAATATTTGGGGCATAATGAGTAAATGACGACTTTTTAGCGTCATCGTGATGAGCACGAGCGAAGAAGCGATCTTGACCGTGTTAAGATTGTTTCACCCGTCTACCGACGGATTCGCAATGACGCATTAACTTTTTTAGACATCCTCTTTTTGCTTTTATGTATATGCATTTACCTCTTCGATTTAAAAAAATCAATCAACAAATCTTTTGATTCATCAGCCATTATTCCGTAATCTGTTTTTGTTTTAGGGTGTAGAATGCTGGGAGAGTAAAGAGAATAACCGCGTTTTTCATCTTTTGATGCATAAACAATGCGTCCTATTTGTGACCAGTTAAGTGCCCCGGCACACATAGTACAGGGTTCAAGTGTGACATACAGAGTACAATCGTTGAGATACTTTCCTCCCAGGTATTCTGAGGCTGCAGTTATTGCAAGCATTTCTGCATGAGCAGTAACATCTTTTAATGTTTCTGACAGGTTATGAGCTCTTGCAATTATCTGATTGTTGCATACAATAACAGCGCCTACAGGTACTTCGTCTTTATCACGGGCTTTGTACGCTTCTGTAAACGCTTGTTTCATAAAATATTTGTCAGTAAATTCAATTTTGTTCATAGATGACATATTCATTGGAGGTCTGTAATCGCAGGATGAATATAAATAATTATGTCTGAATAATTGAGCATTAATTTGTATTTTCGCATCTTAAAATTAGTACTTACGCCCTAAGGGCATAAAAAAAAATAACAGAATGTACAGAACACATACTTGCGGAGAGTTACGTATAAGCGATGTCGGAAATAAAGTAATCTTAAGCGGCTGGGTCCAGAAAATAAGGAATCTTGGCGGCATGACCTTTGTTGATATTCGTGACCGATATGGAATTACGCAGCTTGTTGTTGATGCAGAGATTAACGGTGAATTAAGTGATGAAGTAAAAAAACTTGGCAGGGAATATGTAGTACAGATTGAAGGTGCCGTTGCCGAAAGGAGCAGTAAAAACCCTAAGTTGCCAACCGGTGAAATAGAGATACTAATGGAATCGGTTAAGGTTCTAAATAAATCCGAGATTCCGCCTTTTACTATTGAGGATGAAACCGATGGAGGTGAGGAGCTGAGAATGAAATACCGATATCTTGATATTCGTCGTAATCCGATAAAAGAAAACCTTGAGTTACGTCACCGAATGGGATTTGAGGTGAGGAAGTATCTCGACTCTTTGAACTTTGTCGAGATAGAAACACCTGTACTGATAAAATCAACTCCGGAGGGAGCACGAGACTTTGTAGTACCATCCAGAATGAACAGAGGTGAGTTTTATGCTTTGCCTCAGTCACCACAGGTCTTCAAACAGCTTTTGATGGTTGGAGGAATGGACAGATATTATCAGATTGTTAAGTGTTTCAGGGATGAGGATCTCAGGGCAGACCGTCAGCCTGAGTTTACACAGATTGATTGTGAAATGTCATTTGTGGATCAGGACGATGTGCTTAATGCTTTTGAAGGTTTGGCAAAGCATCTGTTCCGAGAACTGAAAGGCATTGAGATGGATTTTGATTTTCCGCGCATGCCATATTCCGAGGCAATGAAATATTACGGTTCTGATAAGCCGGATATACGTTTCGGAATGAAATTTAAAGATATTACCAATACGGTTAAAGGTAACGGATTTAAGGTGTTTGATGATGCCGAATATGTGGGAGCTATTTGTGCAGAAGGTTGTGCCGGCTATTCTCGAAAACAACTTGATAAGCTGACTAACTTTGTTAAACGTCCGCAGGTGGGAGCATCCGGAATGATATATATTAAGTACAATGAAGACGGAACTGTAAAATCTTCAGTTGATAAATTCTTTGCTCCGGAAAAGCTTTTAGAGGTATGTGAACAGACTGATGCCAAACCTGGTGATTTGGTATTGATTCTGGCCGGAGGAGAAAAGAAGACGCTTGGAGCTCTTTGTGAGCTGCGTCTTGAGATGGGGAATCAGTTGGGGTTAAGAGATAATAATAAATTTGCTCCGCTTTGGGTTGTTGATTTTCCATTATTGGAATGGGATGAGGAGTCGGAACGTTTTCATGCAATGCACCATCCTTTTACTTCACCAAGACATGAAGATTTAGAGTTGCTTGCTACGGATCCGGGTAAAGTAAGGGCAAATGCCTATGACCTTGTAATAAACGGAGTGGAGATTGGTGGTGGTTCTATCAGAATTCATGATGAGGAACTTCAGCATAAAATGTTCGAAGCTTTGGGATTCTCAAAAGAGGAGGCCGAAGAGCAATTTGGATTCCTGATGAATGCATTTAAATACGGAGCACCCCCACACGGTGGTGTTGCATTTGGACTTGACCGTTGGGTAGCACTGTTTACTGGGGCCGAATCAATCCGGGATGTTATTGCTTTCCCGAAAAACAATGCCGGACGTGATATGATGATTGATTCCCCTTCTCCGTTATCAGAAGAACAGCTCAATGAGCTGGGAATAGAGCTGAAAGATGAAGAGCGTGAACAATAGATAAAAAGGGGCACAGGCCCCTTTTTTATTTATACTTCTTATACAATTGATATTTTACTCTTCTTTATAAAAATTCCTAACCGGATTTGCATACATTTCGAGAATAGCCTTTCTTAAAAAAGGAGTATCTCCGTTTTCAATTTTTGCAATATGATCTTCCAGGTAACTGAGGAACTTTTCTTTTTCCTCTTCTGTATATTTACTCTTGAAATGGTTGTTTCCTGAAATTATATCAGCGGCAACGAAATTTCCCGGCCACAGCTTGTAGTTGTTGTGAATTTGATCGTCAATAAGGCCGGCAAGTAATTTATATTGTTCGTTTTTGTTATTAGTGCTTTTTAAAATATCCAGTTCTTTGTTTAACGGTTTTCCAAAAGCAAAATGCACTCTTCCTTTCCAGCCGCGCATGCCCAATCCCATGTGTAACAAGTCATCTTTTTGTGTTTTTTTATAGTTCGGATTATCTCTTTTCTGCTGGAACTCATATGCTTTAAGATAATCGCATGGGTCATATTCATACGAAAGGGATACAGGAACAATATTCAGTTCTTTAAAGTTGTCAGGAATAGAGCCGTTACCGCTAATATTCAGCATCTTCAGTAGGCTGATTTGCGTTCTGTCATCACCGTCTTTCGATCTTCCTTCTCGTTGTGCTATCCATATACTTTGTTGTCTTTCGGTTAAAGTATGCCGGATATAATGTGACAAAGTATTTGAAGCCTCCAGCATTTGCCTTCCTGGGAGGTTTCTGCGTACTATAAAAGTTTTATTCAGCTTAACCAGGTCGGTTATCCATGGAAATATAAGGAGGTTGTCTCCAATTGCTATTTCACAAGTGTCGAAACCGTTCTCGTGTATTAATATGTTTAGAATTGCAGGATCGAGAACTATATCTCTGTGATTTGAGATGTAAAGATAATGTTCGTCAGGAGATAACCTGTCAAGCCCGCTTGAAGTTACACCGGCAGTGGTTGTATCCATTATTTCCCGTACAAACGGATGCATTATCTCACTCTGAAACTGTTTTATACTTTGAATGTTCAGAAGTTTTTTTATTATTTCATCTGTTTTAATGTCGGGATATAAATAGTTTAATAGTTTCAGGAATGTTTGTTCCTGTGTCAGTCTTTCAAATACTTTATGAATTTCACTGTCGTTGTAGGGTCGAATTGATTCGAAATCAAGATTACTTACCATCTGAATTAATGATTGTTTCAAAACAAATTTAAATGAAACAATTGATTTTGCGAAATTAATATGACTTTTCCCTCTAAATACATTGAAATATTAACACTTGTTTATATCAGTATATGCCGTTTAAAGTACTAATTACGGGCTTTTGTTGGAAAAAATTCCAAAATATGGAAACGCACTGTGGTGTTGGATTTTGTAAACGCTTGAGACATAGGATGATAAAATTGTGGCACAGCGGTTGCAATACTATTGGCGGAACTAAAAACTATAAAAACATGTTACGCATAAAACAAATTAAGAATACGGTTTTATTGTCATTTGATAAGAATGTAAAGCTTGACAATTCTACTTCTAAGCGTTTCAAAGATGAGGTTTTGAATTTACTGACAAAGCCATTTACTAACCTGTTTGTTGATTTGACAAAAGTGGAGAATGTGGATGAAGAAGGACTTAAAGCCCTTATGGCAAGTCATCTTCTTTCTGAAATGAACAATAGTCAGGTTAGCCTTTACAATGTGAGCGACAAGGTACTTAAAGCTATGAGAATGAAAAACCTTGACACTCATTTCTATTTCGTTGATCGTCCAAAGCCCTTTTCTGAAGACCTGTTAATGGTTTAATTAGGTCACACCGGGAGAAAACGTTCTCCCGGTTTTTTTATCTTTATTTTTAATCTACCGGTACTCCTCTTAATGTAGCCTGGCTTACATCAGTGATCTTAACCTTTACAAAATCTCCCAGTTTGAAATTCTTTCTCGGGAAAACTGCCACTTTATTTTGTGAAGTACGGCCAAACAACTCTTCTTTCGATCTTTTGGAAACACCTTCAACTAAAACCTCAAAAACTTTTCCTATATCTTTTTTATTGCTTTCGAGCGAAAGTCTATTTTGCAGGTTTATTATTTCCTGAAGGCGACGTTTCTTAACCTCTTCAGGAACATTATCCTCAAGATGTTTGGCTGCATATGTTCCAGGTCTTTCCGAGTATTTAAACATAAAGGCGGAATCAAAGCCTGCCCATTCCATAAGTTCAAGGGTTTGTTTGTGGTCTTCTTCCGTTTCGTTGTGGAAACCGGTAAATACATCAGTTGAAATTCCACATTCGGGAATGATCTGCTTTATGGCTTTAATTCTGTCCATATACCATTCCCTTGTGTATTTACGGTTCATACTTTTCAGCACGGCATTGCTTCCCGATTGTAACGGCAGATGAATATGCTTACAAAGATTTTTATGATTTGCGATAGTTCTTAGAGTTTCATCGCTCATATCCTTAGGATGCGAAGTGGTAAACCGAATCCTCATTTCGGGGAATCTTTCTGCTGTCATCTCCAGAAGTTTGGGAAAGGTGACAATTTCACTGTCTTTTTCCCATTTGTAGGAGTTTACGTTTTGTCCCAGTAGCGTAACTTCTCTGAACTTTCTTTTTCTTAAGTCTTCAATCTCCCTGAAAATACTTTCCGGTTCGCGGCTTCTTTCGCGCCCCCGTGTGTAAGGAACTATACAGTACGAACAGAAATTGTTACATCCGCGCATAATGGAAACAAAGCCGGAGATGAGATTTTTGCCTAGGCGTGAAGGTATAATGTCAGCATAGGTTTCAGTGGTTGATAGTTCAACGTTGATGGCTTTTTCACCTTTTTCAGCCATTGCAACCAGATGGGGAAGGTCAAGATAGGCATCCGGACCAACAACCAGATCAGCACCTTTCTCAAACAGCTTGTCTTTTACTCTTTCAGCCATACAGCCAATGATGCCGATCACCAGGTTTTTATTTTTTTTCTTTAGAGATTTCAGTTCACCAATGCGCCCTAATATGCGTTGTTCTGCATTGTCGCGTATCGAACAGGTATTAATGAAAATTGCATCTGCATCATCAGGAGTGTAGGTTACACCGTATCCGTCCATTTCCATAACCGATGCCACCACCTCACTGTCGGCTACGTTCATCTGGCAGCCGTATGTCTCAATGTATATCTTTTTTCCGTCGATGTTGTGATAACCGTCTTTCAACTCCTGCATCTCTCCGGCCACTGGCCTCTCAATAGTTCCCATACTCTTTTACTTTAAGTTCCGGATTGTTATAACACAGTAATCCGGCTGAATGTTTAATTTTCAGGGTGCAAAGATAGTTGTTAATTATTAATGATGAAAAATGAAAAGATTACGAAAGGGCTGAAGCCCTGATTACCCAGCTCGCAGTTAATATTTTGTAATAGTTATGGATACTGTTTTTATACATAAAAATGAGGATGTCCCAAAAGTCGTCATTCCGAGAATTCACCCCAAATTCTTGGAGTATAATGAGTAAATGACGTTAAGGTTTTACTTTTAGGACATCCTCAAGAGATATTTAATTAAAAGCAGAGCTTTAGCTCTTTCGTTATTTCAGCCATTTATCGAGCCATTTAAAGAATTCCCTTTGCCAGAGAATTCCGTTTTGAGCCTTAAGTACCCAGTGGCTTTCTTCTGGAAAAAACAGGAAGCGTGCCGGTATTCCCCGCATAATCGCAGTGTTGAAGGCACCCATGCTTTGAGTGTAAGGGATACGAAAGTCCTTGGCCCCTGTAATAACCAATATTGGAGTATCCCATTCTTTTACAAATTTGTGAGGAGAGTTGGCATAACTTTTCATTGCGGCTTTATTCGATTTGTCCCAGTAGTTTCCTTTAAAGTCCCAGTTTACAAACCACATCTCTTCAGTTGTTGAATACATTTGCTCAAAGTTGAATATTCCGCAGTGTGAGATAAATGCTTTAAAGCGTTTGTTATGGTGGCCGGCAAGCCAGTATATTGAAAATCCGCCATAGCTTGCACCTACGGCTCCCAGGCGATTTTTGTCTATGAATGGTTCTTTGGCAAGTGCATCGATAGCTGACAGGTAGTCTTTCATGTTTTGACCTCCGTAATCGCCGCTAATCTGTTCATTCCATTCCTGGCCGAAGCCCGGCAGGCCTCGACGGTTAGGTGCCACTACAATATAGTCATTTGCAGCCATCATCTGGAAATTCCAGCGAATGCTCCAGAACTGGCTAACAGTACTTTGTGGTCCTCCCTGACAGTAAAGAAGAGCCGGGTATTTTTTGTTTGGATCGAAGTGGGGAGGATAAATAACCCAAACCAACATATCTTTATTGTCAGTTGTTTTAATCCATCGTTTTTCAACCTTACCCATTGTAAGTTGATTCATTAACGGCTCGTTAATTTTAGATATATTGGTTCCTTTTCCTGTTTCCGGGTCAACCGAGTAAATTTCTCGGGGATAGCTCATTGATGTACGTGTGGCAATAAGTTTATCTCCTGCAGCTAAAACTCCGCTGTAATCGTGAATTCCTTCGGTAATTTTTTTAATTGAATCATCAGCAAGGGTATATCTGAATATTTCATCTGTTCCAAGGTTATTACATGTAAACCAGATTTTGTCTCCAGTTGGATCCCACGACATAGTATTAAGGCTTCGGTCGAAACCGGCAAAACAATCTTTCTTATCTCCGGTATTCATGTCCATTAGAAACAAACGGTTTTTATCCGACTCGTAACCGTCGCGGGCCATGCTGGCCCAGGCCATATATTTTCCATCGGGTGAGAATGCAGGACCCACATCATATCCCGGCATTCCATCGGTCAGGTTTGTTGTTTTTTTTGAGTTCAGATCATAAAGATAGATATCGGAATTAGTAGAGAATGAATATGCCATTCCTGTCAGTTTTTTACAGGTGTAGGCAATTTTTTTTCCGTCGGGTGTCCATGAGATCTGTTCCATTCCTCCAAACGGAGCAAGTGGAGTATCATATCTTTCACCTTCCATAATGTCGGTTCCTTCGCCTTTCATTCTTCCGTTCTCATATGATGCGAAAAATATATGGCTGTATTTGTAATCGTGCCAGTGGTCCCAGTGGCGGTACATAAGGTCATTTTCTATCCGTGCATTTGCGTGTGGAAGGTCGGGATAGATATCGTGAATATCTTTGTCAAGTTTTACCCTTTGAGTATAAAGAATGTGTTTCAGGTCAGGTGAGTACTTGTATCCGTCGATGCCACCTTTAACGTTTGTAACCTTATTCAGTTTTTTGCCGTCAGCACTCATTTCATAAAGCTGAACATCTCCGTCGTAAGCAGCCAGGAAGGTGATGGTTTTACCGTCAGGATGCCATTCAACCTGATATTCGTTGGCTTTTGTGTGTGTAAGCATCGTGAAATCGCCTCCTTCTGCAGGCATAGTGTAAATGTCGGTGTAGGTACGGTCTTCATCTATTTTTGAGTAGGATACGGTGAAGAGCACTGTTTTACCATCGGGTGAAACCGAGACATTGCCAACACGACCGAATGACCATAGAACTTCGGGTGTCATAATGTCGCTGTCAACTTTCATGTTTCGGTTGACAAATGTTGCCTCTTTTGCTTGCTTATCACAGTTGCACGATATCAGCATGACAACAGACAGGAACAAAAAGATTATTTTTTTCATTGTATTAAAGTTTTAATGTCATAAATTCTTATTTGATTATAAAGGTAATAAACCGTAATGACATAAAAAAAGAGCGGATGACTTTAATCAGTCCGCTCTTCATGTGTTTGTATTGTTCCGGTTTAGTATTAATCTTAGCCGGAAGGTTTAATAGTATCAGTAAGGTATATAACTTTTAAAATACTATTACTGATACCTTGTGTTAGTATCTTCGTCGCCTTCCTTTGTTTCTTCTTCCACGTCCTCCGGGTTTCGGGGATGCCGGTTCAACCGACAGGCGTTTACCATTAAACGGCACTTTACTTAGTCCTTTTATAACATCTCGTTCGTAATCACTGTCCACTTCAAAAAATGAAAATGTTTTAAGAATTTCTATTTTGCCAATTTCAATGCCTCTGGCTCTTACTTTTTTATTTACAAGATCTATAATATCACGTGAAGTAAGCTTGTCTTCCTTGCCTGCATTTATGAAAAGACGGCTGAATTGATTCCTTTTTTTGGAATAAGCTTCCTCCTCTTTGTAAATGTTAATGTCCGGCGCATTTTTGTAGTAATCGGCAAATCTTTGAAATTCAAGAGTTACAAACCTTTTTATCAATTCTTCTCTGTCGAGCCATGCCAGTTTACTGTATATAGCCGGAAGAAACTGTGAGATGGTGTCTTCACTGATGTCTACATTCTCCATTTTATCGATGAAATGGAAGAGTTGTTTTTGGGTGATCTCTTCAGCTGTTGGAACAAGTTTTCTTTCTATTGGCTTTTTCAGAAGTTTTTCTATTTCTCTGATTTTTCTTGATTCACGTGTGTGAATTATCGATGCACATGTTCCGCTTTTTCCGGCACGTCCTGTTCGGCCGCTTCTGTGGATGTAAACTTCAGCATCGTCGGGAAGATTGTAGTTGATTACATGTGTCAGTTCGGTTACATCGATACCGCGGGCTGCCACATCGGTTGCCACAAGAAGCTGAAGATGTTTTGTTCTGAATCGGTGCATAACCACATCACGTTGTGCCTGAGTGAGGTCACCATGAAGGGCATCAGCATTGTAGCCGTCACCTATCAGACTGTCAGCAATGTCTTTTGTTTCCTGTCGTGTTCTACAGAATATTATTCCGTAAATATTCGGATTTACGTCCACAATTCGTTTCAGGGCTTTATACCTGTCCGAAGCGTGAACCATATAAAATTCATGTTTTACATTTTCAGCACCCGAATTCTTTTTGCCGGCACGAAGTTCAACCGGGTTATGCATATATTTTTTTGCTATTCGGGCAATGGCATCCGGCATAGTTGCTGAGAACAGCAGTGTTTGTCTAGATTCCGGTGTTTGTTGAATTATTGTTTCAAGGTCATCCTTGAATCCCATATTCAGCATTTCATCAGCCTCGTCAAGTATCAGCCAACGCAGTTTGTCGAGGTGAAGTACTTTTCGGTTAATAAGGTCATTAAGACGTCCCGGAGTTCCTACTACAATATGAGAGCCTTTTTTCAGGGCTTTAATCTGAGTCCTGATATCACTTCCGCCGTAAACCGGAGTTACATCAATATCTTTGCTATACTTGGAGTAAGCTTTTATGTCTTTGGTTATTTGAAGGCACAGTTCTCTGGTAGGACACATTACCAGTGCCTGAACATCTTTGTTTGATGTGTCGATAAGCTGAATTACAGGTAAACCGAATGCACCTGTTTTGCCAGTTCCCGTTTGGGCCAGTGCCACTAAATCATTTCCGTTTTGTAAAAGTTCGGGGATTGTTTTGCTTTGAATCGGGGTTGGTTCTTCAAATCCTAATTCTTCGATGGCCTGTATCAGTTCCTTGTTCAGGCCGGTTTCAATAAATTTCTGCATAATAGTATATTCCCGCAGATAAAGTTTTAATTAAATGATTGATTATAGTATATTCTGCGGATTCAGGGCGCAAAGGTAACTCCTTTTTATTTAAAACAGGGATTTTGTTGTTTATTTAGTGAAGTTTAACATATTGACTGACTGTATTAAATGATAAACACGCCCTTGATAGGTATGTTGGGAAATACGAAAATAGGGAAAACAATGTAGTTGCAATCGTTCACTTCATTGTTTTTGTATAATTATAAAATGACGTTATGCGTTAAGAGTGAAGCTTTTCGGGTAATGCATCATGAAAAATAAATTTATGATGCTTTGTTAACTTCAGCTTCTATGAGTTCCTGTAGTCTTTGTATCTGATTTTGTTTATTTACCTCTCTCAGGTTTCTGGCAGTTTCGGTATAGTACTGATGGTTTTTTATGAAATTAAGCTGAAGCATATTCCACTCTTCCAGGGAGCCAATCATGTTATTTTCTTTAAGTTCTTTGTAAAGCATATTTGATACAGGAATAAAATCACTGCGCCCCAGATAGTCAAGGTCGGAATCACAGATTACCTGTTCCAGTTTATCTTTTGGTGTAGGCGGAAACTTTGTTGAAAGAATTAACCGGCAAACAGTATTGATATGCTCTTCCGGATAATTATAATTTGTAAGAATGTCACGTGCTATCTGTGCACTATATTCTTCATGATTTTTATAGCTTATGGTATGTCCGCTGTCATGGAACAGTGCTGCCAGTTTCAGAAGCAGAATATCTTCTTCGGTTAATCCTTCGGCCCAGCCTATCAGTTCAACTTCTGTAATTACATCTATTGTATGTTTAACATTATGGTAATAAAGATTCCGGGGAAGCTTTTTTTCTAAAATATCAAGCATCTCCTCCTGAATATCCAGAAATTGAATTAATCCGTATTTTATTCGAAAATTTTTGTTCGTTTCCAATGGGTTATCATCAGCCTGTAGTGCCGGAAGTATACCTTTTACTTTGTACATTTCCAGAGTGCCGTTGTATTTAACGGGGAGAGCTCCTGCCGTTTCAAAATCGAAAAACTCTTTTACAAGCTCATATGTCATTACCGAGATGTTTATTTCTCCGGGTTTTGACGCACGTCCTATCCGTGATGCGATATTTGCACTTTCTCCGGAAATAGAATACGGTGTTTTCTTTTTGCCGGTTGATTTCCCCAATACTGGTCCCGTATGTATTCCCATGCTTACTTTCCAGAAAGGTTCTTTATCACCGTTTATGATTTTTTTCTTGACAATATGCTGCATTTCGAGTGCTGCACGAACAATATCAACCGGATTTGTTCTGTTTTCCTCACGCATGCCGGCAGCAAACAAGAATGAATCACCAATGGTTTTTATTTTAATTATGTTGTATTTTTTTGCGATTTTATCGAAGTCACGATAAAGGTCGTCGAGAGTATCTATAAGTTTTTGAGCATCTTTACGGGAACTTAATTCTTCAAACCCATGAAAATTAGCAAACAGAACAGAAACCATCTTGAACTTTTTCAGTTTCTCTTTTGTTTTAAGTCCCTTTAAGCGTTTCTCAATATCTTCAAAAGAGTGTTCCGAAAGTAAGTTCAGGTACTTTTCGTTTTGTTTTTGTAAAAGTTCATACCTGCCTACAAGTCCCTGAAGCTGTTCGTTAAGTTCTTTGTTTCTGTTGGCGAGTCGTGTAATTCTTAATATGTAATCTTCAATACTTTCCATCCGAATTTTTTCGTATAGATTTTTATTTGTTTTCCCCGTTTAATATGTATCAACAGAATATATTTACGAAAAGAGAGCCCAATGGTTTCATTAAATACTGTTAAAACCGGTTTTTTACACCAAGTAAAAAAAATGTTACAGTAAGGTTCTGTAATTTAAGATAAAAGGAGAATGCCTGCAGATGCGGAACGCTTTGTTTAATGTGTAAAATATGTAAGCTTTTTTAACCTTCTTCGTGTAAGAGCTTTTGTACATTTTTAATTTTCATATCATTGGGTTCAAAAGCATCAAGCCAGTGAATTTTAATGCCTCTTTTTTCCATTCCTCTGAACCATGTCATTTGTCGTTTTGCGAATTGATGTATTGCAGTGTTCAGTTGTTCAAACATTTCATTATATGAGAGTTTTCCGGTCAGGTACAATGTTACAAACTTATACTCCAGTCCGTAATAAATCAAGTCATCGGGGGTGAGTTTTTTTAGAAGTTGCTTAACTTCGTCGATCATCCCTTCATTAAGGCGTTTTTTTAACCGTTCGGTAATTTTTTTACGTCTGGAGTCTCTGTCAATGTTTATGCCGGTAATTAAAGGATTTAGTTCCGGAAGATTAAGGTCAATATCAGGATGTTCATCATAATATGTTTGTATCTCAATTGCTCTTATGGCACGGGGAATGGTTTCTGTATCGGTTGTGTTATGTAGCTTTTTGAATCTTGTAAGAATTTTTCTTAGCTCGTCAAGTGATTTTCCTGAAAGTTTTTTTCTTAATTCAGGATTTACTGGAACGTTTATGAGTTTGTATTTTTTCAGAACAGATTCAATATAAAGGCCGGAACCTCCACACATCACGGGGAATTTACCTTTGTTTTTAATCTCTTCAAAAGCTTTGAAAAAATCTTGCTGATATTCAAATAGATTGTATTTATGTCCTGGTTCAACAATGTCTATCAAGTGATAGTTTATTTTTTTTCCGTTTACGATATAGTCGTCATAATCTTTTCCTGTGCCTATTGTCATGTCTTTATATACCTGTCGTGAATCAGCACTTATAATTTCACCGTCCAGGCTCGATGCCAGACTTGCGGCAAAACCGGTTTTTCCACTTGCTGTTGGTCCAAGAATAACTACCAGGTTATATGAATTTGTGTTCATCAGGCACGATTTTTACTGCAAATCTAATGTAAAAAAACAGCAGGTTTAATAAAAAACACGACAAATAGGAAAATATATTTCTTAATTTTGCTTTACCGGAGCGGCTTTGGACAACCTGAAAGTTATTAATTTTATAATTTCAATACGGATGTTTAGGAGGATATTTGTCAGAATAAAAGGTTTTTTTGTTCGTCCCGGAATGGAATGGGCAGCAGTTTTCAATGAAAAATTGTCAGTGCGCGAATTGTTATTGTCATACAATATGCCATTGATACTGTTAAGTGCTTTTGCAGTATTTTTCGGCACACTTATTAATTATCATTCAGCAGGGGTGGAAGTGGCAATAACCCATGCTGTATATACATTTATTACATTTTTATTTTCGTTACTGGTTTCCTATTTTATTGTTTTAAAGTTATTGTCAGTCTTAAAAACAGGAACAGAGAAAGAGAAAATCTTCAAATTGGTTGCTTTACCCTCTTTAGTTATTTATCTCATTCACCTCATTGTAACATTAATGCCGGAAGTCTTTTTTCTGCGTTTGGTAAATTTTTATGCAGCTTTTCTTATATGGGAGGGATATAACCGGATTTTGACAGAGGCAAAACAAAAAAAGGTTTTATTGTCATTAATTACTTCAGCAACTGTTCTTTTATTACCTTTGGGCATTTTCCATTTATTATACAGATTAAGCGGTATATATTGATATGTCGAAAATAAATATTCGAAATAAGAGAGCAACATTCGATTATGAGATAATCGAAAAATACGTGGCAGGTATTCAGCTGGCCGGAACCGAAATAAAATCAATACGGGAAGGAAAGGCGAGCCTGGTTGATTCTTACTGCTATTTTGTGAATGGAGAACTCTGGATTAAAGGAATGCATGTTGCCGAATATTTTTACGGAACATACAACAATCATCAGCCTGCAAGGGAAAGAAAACTGCTTCTTACAAAAAAAGAACTTCAAAAGATAGAGCGAAAAACAAAGGAATCAGGCCTGACGATAATCCCTTTGCGTTTATTTATAAATGAAAGAGGATTTGCTAAACTTGAGATTGCTTTGGCTAAAGGGAAAAAACGTCATGATAAGCGTGAGACCCTGAAAATGAAAGATGCCAAACGTGAAATGGATCGTATGAAAAAGATTTTTTGAAAATTATTCTTCGTAAAGGCAACCTTTGTATAATTTTTGCATCTAACTTTCGATAAAAACATATATGTGGCGTTTTGCTGCATATAGTATTTTATCAACTTTGTGGATAATCTTGAAGAAATAATTAAAGGATGTCAGAAAGGACAGTCGTCGTCGCAAAAGGCCCTGTACGAGCTTTATGCACCAAAGATGTTTGGGGTATGTTTACAGTATTGTAAAGATGAAACCGAAGCCGAAGATTGTCTGCAGGAGGGATTTATCAAGGTTTTTAAGAATATTAAGAAGTATAGGTTTGAAGGTTCATTCGAAGGATGGGTGAGGCGTATAATGGTGAATGCTACCATTGAGTCGTTCAGAAAAAAGAAACCGGTATCATCGCTTGAGGATATAACTATGGTGCCGGTTGCTGATGATGATATAACTGAAGAAGATGCTGAGCAGGTAAAGCTGGAAGAGGTTTATAAGATAATGAAGGAGCTTCCTCCCAAATACCGTATGATTTTTAATCTTTATGCTATAGAGGGGTTATCACATAAAGAAATTGCTGAATTATTGGATATTAGTGTTGGAACGTCAAAGTCCAATCTTGCACGGGCACGTAAATGGATTAGGGATAAGATAATGGAGAAGATAAAAAGAAAACAGAATGCCGTATGTTGAATAATGGTATAGACCGTTTTATAAAGGAAAAAATGTCAGGGTTTGAGAAACAGCCTCCTGATTATTTATGGTCTGCTATTAATGAACGTATGGCTGAAGAAAGGCGGGTGAAGAAAATCTTATTGTTTTGGCAAAGTATTGCTGCTGCATTGTTTCTTTTACTGTCAATAAGTGCCTTGTATTATTTCTATGGTACTGTAGAAAATAACAATTTCCGGAAAGTTTTATCAGGGAACACTGAAAATATTGTAGAGGATGAAAGAGCTGTAGAAATTACCGAAAGCGAAGTGATTGCCAGACAAATGTTGGTGTCAGATGAAGAAATAATAGATGAGGTGCGGCATGAAGACAATGATGTTTTCATAGAGCAAAAAACAGGGATTGTGAATGTTCCTGAAGATAGGAATAAGTTAAAAAATAGAGCCGGGAATGGGGAAAGAACCGAAGTTTATGTTTCATCTGTTGAATATGATGATTTTCAACTCAAAAAGATTAAAGGAATCATTCCCGTTTTTACTCAGGATATAAATACAACTGTTGTTTTAAAAAGAGAAGAGAGTTTTCACGGGCTTTATGCTCAGGCAGAGCCTGTTGCTTTAACAAATCCGCGTAATGCAAATATGAAATTTGTATTGACCGGTAGTGCATCTCCTACATACAATTACAGAAATCTAGGTAAATCACAAAATTCCTCTGTTGTATATGCTGCATATGATATGCCTGTTGATGAAACCGGTATTGTTTCGGTGTCGGGAGGAATAAACCTTCGTCTTGAGGGGAAAAGCCGTTGGAGTTTCGAGACAGGAGTGCTTTATTCTCAGGTTGGTCAGGAGGTATCACAGACAGGTACGGAATATATGCTTATGGCTATTCCCGGCGTTGCCTCCGATAATATTACAGCAGTTCAGAGTGAAGTTTCTCCGGTTGATATAAGCAGTTTGAGCAATAATCTTGGTAAAGCTGTTTTTGATGATATATCTCCGGCTACGGTAGAGGATAAACTCCGTAAAAGTGGTGTTTATATGGTTTCGTCAAATGTGATGTTTAATGAACCGCTGGTTAATGCAACATTAAAGCAGACGCTTGATTATATTGAGATTCCTTTTATTGTGCGATATGCCATAACAAATAAAAAACCGGTGATATCATTGGCCGGAGGCGTTAGCACAAACTTTCTGATAAATAATACTGCCGGCTTGTATGAGGATGGAGAGGAGGTTAAAACCGGAACTACTGATGGTATTAATAACGTATCATACAGCAGTACTGTCGGAGTAGGAATAGAACTTCCTTTGGGCAAATCATTCCGTTTTAATCTGGAGCCGAAATTCAAATATTTTTTGTCGTCTGTAAACAATAACGGAACAAGAGGATATCATCCGTATTCTTTTGGAGTATTCGGAGGTGTAAGCTTTATTCTAAATAATCATTGATTAAGAGAATCCAGCATGCTTTTATATGTGCCGTTCATGGCCATTAACTCTTCATGCGTGCCTGTTTCGGTAATGGAATTGCTATCGAGAACCACAATTCTGTCAGCAAGTTTAATTGTTGTAAGGCGGTGGCTTATTATTACCGCAGTTCTTCCTTTTGTTATTTCTTTGAAATGATTTATCAGCCTGGCCTCGGTAAAGGCATCAAGAGAGCTTGTAGGTTCATCAAGAATAATAAGTTGTGCGTTGTTGAAAAAGGACCTCGCTAATGCTGTGCGTTGCCATTCTCCACGGCTTAGTTGTTTGCTGTTTTTAAATAGAATGCCTAATATTGTTTCATATCCATTGGGTAAATTTATGAAAAGATCATGAATACCGGCATCTTTAGCAGCCTGGTATATCGATTCGTTCTCAGGTTCTCTGTATATGTTTCCATACCGTATGTTATCTTTTGCCGATGCATTGTAAAGCATAAAGTCCTGAAAAATCACACTGACAGAGTCTGCAAGTCTGCTTCTGTTTATGTTTTCCCAGTCAGTGTTGTCAGCTTTTATTTTACCTTTATCAGGACTGTATAATCCGGCAAGTAATTTTACAATGGTGGTTTTTCCGGCTCCGTTGGCACCTACAATTGCAATGGTTTCACCTTTTTTTATTTCAAAGGAGAGGTTTTTCAATATCCACTTCTTAGTTCCGGGATAACGAAATGAAATATTTTCGAAATATATACCTTTTTGTAGTGGTTTCGGGAAGTCCAGATTTCTGTGTGATGCATTTTCTGTATTTAATCCAAGAAACTCAAAAAAGTTTTTCAGGAATAAATTGTCTTCGTACAGAGAAGCAAATCTTGCCAGCCATTCCTGCAAAACGGTATATCCCCGGTGCAAAGCAAGAAAATACATAGCCATGTCACCTGTCGATATTTTTTTTGTTACTGTGCTGTATACTATAAATGCGAAAACCAGCAGAAGAAATGCTGTTGCAAGTATTTGTACTGTAGACTCCCACAATGTGCGGCTTTTGATGAGTTTAGTCTGGTTTTTTCTAAGTTCGGTTCTTAAAGTTTCAAATTCGTTTTTAAAATATTTACCCAAATCAAAAATGCGGAGTTCTTTTGCAAAATCTTTTGAAGTAAGCAGGCGATTAAAGTATCTGACTTTCCGTTCTTGTTCTGTTTGTTTATTTTTTAATTTGTAAAACTTACGTGAGTAATAGAGTTTAAAAACTATTATAGGAATACTTACTAAAAACAGGAATGGTAACATAACCCAGTGAAGGGTAAGCAAAACAGCAACAATAAGAGTGAGTGTTATTGTGTTCTGAAACAAACTAAGAAGTCCGTTGAAAACCTTTCCTGGCCTGTATCCCGATTCTTCTATTGCTCTGTAGAAAAGGTTTTGGTATGCCGGGTTCTCGTAAAAGCCGTAAGGAATGTTAATGGTTTTGTTGTGTATAAGATTTTGTACATGGTCATTAACAAGAAATGCCTGTTTTTCTCTTATATATGCATTTAATGAGCCGGACAGTGCATTGATGAAAAAGAAAATGCCTGCAATTATGAATGTGTTTATTAAATCCTTATCTGTAAGCAGCGGACGTCCTGTCGAGATAACTTCGGATACAGAATCAATTATAATCTTAACAATGTAAATCAGTACTAAAGGCAGTGTACCTTTTATTATGCTAATGGTAATGTTAGCCAGTGTCCAGCCGGGAGAACTATCCCATATTATTTTCAGAGCACCTTTTATGTTTTTCAGATTTAAGTCCATCCAGAGTAGAAAAATTGAAAATAAAAATACAATAAAAATAAATCTGAACGAAACATTATCATCATATACTTTTATTGTAATAACTCATATTCCGGAACTTCAGTACTGTGTTTTAAGCCTGTTCCACATAAAGCTCATGTAATGAAATATATATCCGGATAGCGGAGTGATGTATGACAAAATAAAACCTGTAAATTTATGAAACGGGGTTGTAAGGTCTTGTGTCCTGTTTTTTCGGAATCGTTTGGTAACAATACCTAAGAGATTTTTTGAATGAACCGGATAATCGTATGACAGCAGGCTGTCTCCTTTGCATATTACTTTTCCGTTTCTAAGCCGGATGAATCTGTGGCTTATTATTTTATGTTCTTTTTCATAAACTATAATCATTCCTCGTTTCAGATCGCTTGGCATGGCAGGAATAACTCTTATTGTGTCGTCGGGAAGCAGGACAGGAAACATGCTAAGCCCGCTAACAGCTGGTACATCAACCGTTTTCCCCGATTTTAAAAGCGAAATCAGCAGTTCTCTGGCTTTTACGTTTCTATTGTCCGAATTCATTTTTTATCAGTTCTGTAATCTCAGTATCGGGCCTGAATCCGAGTTCAAATACAGGACATGTCCTGACGATGTTCGTGATAGAGTTCAGGTGTGATTCAACCATTTTTTTGTTATAAAGAAACTGTATGCAATTTGTCATGATGCCGGCAACGGCTTTTATATCAGATAGTCGCTTAATGTAATTTTCAGGGCTTTGGTTTATTAAAAATAATCCGGAAACAATACTTTCTTTGTAAATGTCCTGATAATACGGCATGGGAGTATTGGTCATTATTAATTTGTTTTCATGCGGAATTATCATTAACCGGTCATCATTTATTACCGTGGCACCGGTGCTTTGCCATATTTTTGCCATTGTTGATTTTCCTGTTCCGGATACAGCAGAAAAAACATATCCGTTTTTACCGTCATTTACTCCTGATGCATGTATTAATATTCCTCCTTCATAAAACGTGGTATAATTGAAAAGAATTGGACCCAAAGGCTGTAAAAACGGATCTATAGGGATAGTCTGAGCTTCATTTTTTAAATGTAATGTAATGTTTATTCTTTTGGCGTCAGCTGAAATTGTTGCTTTTATTAAGTCAAAGTATTTGTTATCTGTGATTTTAATATAGATGTCATGTTCGTTTTCTTTTTCAAAGATAAACCATTCATATGCTGTTTGATTTTCATAAAACGGTTTTCCCGTAAAATCGGCATTATGTTCGGGTATGGTTATATATTTGGATGTGGAATAGCTGATACGATAAGATGATTCAGCTTCTGATGACCCGGTTAAAAATAAATAAGAACCGCTTTGGGGGTCTAAAAACAATCTTTTATCTTCCAGATGTACATTCCATATTTTGCCACCTGTTTTGTAAAAATATGATTTTAGTTTCCTGTTCATCTCAGATTACAAATCACCGTAATCAGGCCTGTCTCCACCAAAAGGAGAATTGGTGGAAGATGGAGGTGGCGAACTGAGGAATGTTGGCTGATCAACATCTGATGGTGCTGCAGTGGCAGGGTCAGGAGGTGGCGTTGTTGTAGCTATCAGCACAATTTCCCTGTCCAGTTTGAGGCTTTCAATCTTTGGAGGTATATAATATTTTTTTGAACTTTTAATCATCAACTCCGGTTTGGTTAGTTTCTCTCTATAATAATATCCTTCTCAATTGCTTTCCTGATAAAATCATTAAGATCTTTTTCAGCTATATCTGCATTTACATCATATGTATTAATGATTTCCTGTTTTAACACAGAGAATGCTGTTTTTGTTCTCACTTTTTCATAAATAAATGCTCCAATTTCGTTTAAAGTTATAACTTCATTCATTTTTGCAACACTGTCTGCTAAAGGAACAAGTATTAATTCATCACCAATCTTTTTTTCAACAAATCCATCTTTTCTTATAAAATAACGTTCCTTCACACTATTAGACTATTATGAATTTTGGCTCAAAAGTAAAAAAAAAATTAACTTTAAATACGGGGTATGGTGCTAAAGGGTTTGTTTTTTTTGATTAAATACCGATTTCATAAGTTAAACTATTGGAAAAACCCCAATTTTACTTATTAAAATTCAGTTCGGGCAAATGGAGCTACGCTCTGATCAGTAAATTCTTTGTTCAAATATTTATAATATCCTGTTATGGCTATCATTGCTGCGTTGTCGGTTGTGTAGGAAAACTTTGGGATAAATGTTTTCCATCCTTTGTGGTTTTGTATGGTGTTTCTGAGTCCTGAATTAGCCGAAACACCACCGGCCAGCGCTATTTGTGTTATCCCTGTGTCTTTCGATGCTTTTATTAGTTTATCCATTAATATGTCTACAATGGTTTTTTGCAGGGAGGCACAAAGATCATATTTATTATTTTCTATAAATGAAGAGTCTTTTTTCATTTCGTCACGTAAAAAGTAAAGGAAAGATGTCTTCAGGCCGCTGAAACTGTAGTCGTAATTTTTAATGCCGGGTTTGTTAAATTTAAATCTTTCAGGATTACCTTTTTGTGCATACTTATCAATCAATGGTCCTCCTGGATATGGCAACCCCATTATTTTCGCACATTTATCAAAGGCTTCGCCTGCAGCATCATCAATTGTCTGGCCCAGAATTTTCATTTTAAGATGCTCTTCGACTAAAATAATCTGGCTGTTTCCGCCAGAAACAAGGAGGCATAAAAACGGAAATCCGGGCTGTTCTGTATCATTCTCATCTTCTTTGATAAAATGGGCCAGAACATGAGCATGCAAATGGTTTACCTCAATAAGGGGAAGGTTACGCGCCAGAGCAAAACCTTTGGCAAAAGAAGTTCCCACGAGTAAAGAACCCATGAGTCCGGGGCCTCTTGTAAATGCAATTGCATCAATATCATCAGGTTTTATTCCGGCATCTTTAATTGCTTTGTCTACAACTGGAATAATATTTTGTTGATGAGTCCTTGAGGCCAGTTCAGGAACAACGCCTCCGTATTCGCTATGTACTTTCTGACTGGATATAATATTTGACAGTATAACCTCATCTTTTAGTATTGCTGCAGATGTGTCGTCACAAGATGATTCGATCCCTAAAATAACTATGCTCATCTGTCTTATGTTAAATTATTAAATATTAATATTTTCGTATGTAAGTAATCCCGTGCTTTTTTATATTTTTGTGGGAACCTGAAAAGCGGTAAAATTATAAAAAAAAAACTCAAAATATGGTTATATGTGATTCTGGTAATACTTTTATTGCCGGCGTTGTTTTATAGTCTCTTTTATATACCGTACTTTCAGACAAAACTTGCTAATCTGGTGGTGCGAGAACTTTCCGATAAGCTTAAAACGGAGATATCCATAGATAAAGCCAGAATAAAACCATTTCACAGACTTTCATTGTATAATGTATTAATACGTGACGAACAGGGCGACTCTCTTGTGTTTGTTTCTGAGATTGATGCATTGATTGATAGTTTTAGCGTAACAAATAAAAATATTTATGTAAAAAATATCTTTCTGGATGAACCCAGGCTGAATATATCAAAGTATGATACCGCTTTTAATTTTACATTTATTCTGAATGCATTTAAGGGGCAGAAAAAAGACACAGTGCCCGGGTGGAGACTGGGACTGGGGGCTGTAAGTATAAAAAACGGCAGAATGTATGCCGATTATCCTGTCGAAAATTCAGATAAGCAGGAGCGAAACCATATTGAGATTAAAAAGTTTAATATTGAGCTTGATAATATAAAAACAGAAAAAAATTTCATTCATGCTGAGATAAATGAAATTTCCTTTGGCCTGAATAACGGATTTTATCTGAAAGATGGGAACGGGCAGGTAACTTATAACTTGGGACGCCTTATTTTGAATAGTTTTTCGCTCAGGACCAGGCGCTCAGGATTAAACATTGACAGTCTTAATGTAGCTGTCACGGGCTTTGATGATTTCAGAAAATATGCTGAAACCTCACCGTTGTTTGTGGGGCTCGATAAAAGTTTTATTTCCGATATTGATATAAAACGGTTCATTCCGGCATTTAAAGTGTTTAAAGGAAAAGTTGTCTTTTCGGGTAAACTTAAAGGCAAGATTGCAAATCTGAAAGGTAAGGATCTTAATATTGCCATTGGTGATAATTCAAAGCTGGAATTTGATTTTGCTATTGATGGCCTTCCTGATTTTCTGGATGCTTTTCTCTTCCTTGATATAAAATCACTGACAACTGACATTACGGATCTTGAACGGTTACTTACTATATCAAACGATAAAGCATTTGAACTGCCGGAATCATTCTCCCGTCTTGGAACTATCAGATATAAAGGAAACCTCACAGGTTTTATATCCGATATAGTTGCTTTTGGTGATTTCAATACGGATTTGGGTTCTATTAAAACCGATATAGGTTTGAAATATAAGGAGAAAGAAAAGAAAATATATTTTGCAGGTAATGTTTCTACCGAAGAGTTTGGTATAGGAAGTTTATTTGGATATGAGAAAAACCTTGGGAATATTACGATGAATATGACAATTAAAGGAAGCCGTACTTCCGCAAAGAAATTTATGGTTTTTCTTGATGGTAATATTGACTCTTTAAAGTACAACAGGCATTCATATAAAAATATAGTTCTTTCGGGCTATCTTGCCAATCAGCATTTTAATGGCAATGTTTTTGTCAGCGATCCTAACGGTAGCCTTTATTTTTCCGGAAAGATAGATTACTCGGGCGAGGTTCCGGAGTATAATTTTGTTGCATCGGTTGAAGATGTCGACTTATCTCAGCTGAATGTGCTGAATAGTGTTCCCGGAGCAAAACTATCTTGCAGTGTTGAAACCAATATGCACATTAAAAGTTTTGATGATATTGTTGGATATGCAAGGGTTGATAATCTGAAACTGGAATCTCCCGAACGTAATTTCTCGATGGACTCACTGGTGCTTGTTGCTTACAGAGTCGATTCCCTGAAACATGCAGTCCTTCAGTCTGACCTGCTTGAAGGTGAGGTAACAGGTGTGTATAATTTCCGCAAGCTGGGAGGTACTTTCATTAGCATTGTTAATGAGTTTGTACCTTCATTACTGAAGAAAAAAAACATTAAAAAACCGGATAAATATAAAAAATCAAATGACTTTAATTTTGTCATAAGTTTTAAGAAAATACACGACATTGCAAATATCCTGATGCCAAAACTTGATGTATCCGATGAGGGTACAATAATGGGGAGTATTAACAGCGATAAAGAACTTGTTGATATAGAAGGAGAATTCGATTATCTGAATTATGGGTCATTAAAAACCGACAAAACATCTCTTTATATTAATGCAAAAAAGAATAACAGGGTGTCTGTTATATCACGTTTCAGAACCTTGTCGATTGGTGATTTTGTTACATTTAATAATCTTAGTATACATCAGAGAGCGGCGGGTGACAGTCTGGTTGTGAATGTGTTCTGGAATAACTGGGACGAAAAAACCAATAGCGGGTCATTGTTTACGGTAACACATTTTAGCCGAAAAAGCCGGGGATTATTTTATAATGTAAACATTAAGCCTTCGCAAATCATTGCCAATGATAGCCTGTGGAGGATACAGCCAACTCACATATATATATATCCTGAAGGATTCTCAATAAGGAATTTCAGAATATGGTCGGGAAATCAGCAGGTTGGGATAAACGGATATCAGCAGAAAAATGATGATGATGACCAACTGGATATGTTTATAGATAATATCGATCTGGGGGCTATTCTGGCAAATAAAGAGATTAAAAATTTAAAATTAAACGGAATACTTGATAGTGATATCAGAATAAAACACCTTTTTAAAACGCCTCTGGTTACAAGCAATATTAGTGTCAGCCGGTTCGTTGTGAATAGTGACAGTATTGGTGATTTCAGACTCAAAAGCGGATACGATTCAGAAAATAAATATATTAATCTTTCGGTTTCTGTTGATAAAAATGGTAAACAGTTACTGAACGGCGGAGGTGGAATAGGCATAAAAGATAAATATGTTGATCTTGAGCTAAAACTGGACAGTCTTCCTGTTGCTTTTCTGAATATGTATCTGGGACATATCATGAAAAATATTAAAGGAACGGCATCGGGAGAGGCCTCTTTAAAAGGTACATTGAGTTCGCCCGAGCTTACAGCCAAGGTTTGTGCGAACGATGTTAATTTTGAGATCGACCTGTTGAAAACTTCATATACTTTAACTGATTCGGTTATTCTTGAACCTCATAAAATGATATTCAAGGATATGACATTCAGAGATAAGTTCGGACATCAGGGCTATTTCAGGGGGACAATAGAACATACTTTTTTTCATGACATGAAATACAACATCTTTCTTGAAGCGAAAAATATCATGGTTCTTAATACTACTGAAAAAGATAATGAGGATTACTATGGAACAGCTTTTGCCGACGGAACCATGTCCTTATCCGGAATTACCAATGATATAAAAATTGATGTTGTTGCAAAGTCGGTTGGTGATACCAGGATATTTATTCCTCTGGAATCGACGGGAAATGCCGAAGAAACGGATTTTATAAGATTCATCGGAGCTGAAAAATCTGATAATAAAAAAGAGACTGATAAAAAAGAGGAGTATAAAGTAGATGTTTCGGGAATGGACATTACAATGGATCTTGAAATAACTCCTGCAGCAAAAATTCAGATGATATTTGATTCCAAAGTGGGTGATGTAATGAAAGGAACAGGGAATGGTGATATCAGAATAAAGATTGATAAAACTGGTAATGTATATTTTTATGGTGAGTATGTGATAGAACAAGGGGATTATATGTTTACCCTTCAGAATGTAATAAATAAGAGATTTGAGATAAACAGCGGAAGCACTATAAGGTGGGACGGCTCTCCGTATAACGCATTAATCGATCTTACAGCTACCTATAAGCTGAAGGCCTCTATGTATGAACTTGTTGCTCCTACCCTTGATCCTGCATCTGCTTCCGAGTTCCAGAAAAGAGTACCGATAAATGTAAATCTTATTCTGACTGACCGTCTTTTGAAACCAAATATCAGATTTGAGATTAAAACCCCATCAGTAAGCAATACCAACCAGAATATAATTGATGAATACATAACATCAGAAGAGGAACTTAACAGGCAGGTACTTTCTCTACTTATTCTTAACCGTTTCTATGCTCCGGAATATGCCAGAGTAAGTGAATCTACAGCTAAGGCAGGAAGTAATGCGGCAGTTGTTACTACCACCGAGATGCTTTCGAATCAGTTGAGTCACTGGCTTTCACAGATTAGCAATGATGTTGATATAGGGGTGAGCTACCGCCCTGGCGATGAAATTACAAGCGATGAGTTTGAAGTTGCGTTATCAACTCAGATGTTTAATAACTGGGTTACCCTGAACAGTAATGTCGGTTACGGAAATTATGAGACAGAAGATATGAGTAAAATTATCGGTGACTTCGATATTGAGGTTAAACTGAACAGAAAAGGTACTATCAGGGCAAAGGCATACACACATACCAATAATGATATTTATGAAACGTCTCCTACAACTCAGGGGGTTGGTATTTCGTTTAATGAAGAGTTTAATACATTCGGGGAATTAATGCGGCGCTACTGGGATAAGCTTACAGGAAAAAAAAGAAGGGAAAAAAAGAAAAGTAAGAAAACAAATAAACAGGAAGGCGTACTGAACAATAACAATGAAAAAAAAGAGGAAAAACAAAATGATTTGTAAAACTATTCGTTTATTATTACTGAAGTATTATACATTCAAATCATTCTTAAAAATTAAATATTATTTTTGAACAGAATTTTAAAGATTAACGGATAGACACATTAGAAAAATTATATCTATGAACTTATTAATGTTAATACAGACAGTACCGCCGGAAGCAGCAGATGAAGCTAAGGAGGTTACTATTGACTATATTCAGATGGCGATAAGCGGTGGCTGGATAATGATACCGTTACTGCTTCTGTCAATTATTTCGGTTTACATCTTTTTTGAGAGGTATTTTGCCATAAAAAAAGCATCCAGAATTGATGATAATTTCATGAATCGTATTAAGGATTATATTCACGATGGTAAAATAGATTCAGCACTAGCTTTGTGCCAGTCGCAGGATACTCCGATTGCCAGAATGATAGAAAAAGGGATTACACGTATCGGACGACCATTGAATGATGTAAATATGGCTATCGAAAATGTGGGTAATCTTGAGATTAGTAAGATGGAAAAAGGATTGTCTGTTCTTGCAACGGTAGCAGGAGGTGCTCCTATGATTGGTTTCCTTGGTACCGTTATCGGAATGATACGTGCATTCTTCGACATGGCAAATGCCGGTAATAATATAGATGTCAGCCTGCTGTCGTCGGGGATTTATACTGCAATGGTTACCACTGTTACCGGTCTTATTATAGGTATTATAGCCTATTTTGCATACAATTATCTGGTTACACGGGTTGATAAGGTTGTGCATAATATGCAGGCTCATGCTCTTGAGTTCCTTGACCTGCTGAATGAACCGGCAAGATAAATTTTCATAAAAGAACCTGCAGAATATGGCATTAAGGAGAAGAAGCAAAGTGAGTGCGTCGTTCAGCATGTCGTCTATGACTGACATAGTGTTCCTGCTGCTCATATTTTTTATGATTACGTCTACACTTGTACACCCTAATGCCTTAAAACTTGTTATTCCGAAAAAAAGTGTCACTACCAAAAACCTTCCTAAGTATGTGAATGTTCGTGTAACTGCAGGTGGAAGTTTTTATGTGAATAACAGGAAAATAAGCAAATCGAATGTTGAGATGCGCTTGGTTCAGATATTATCGGGAAACGAAAAAGCTGTGATAAAACTTCGGACCGATAAGAATGCAAAAACAGGGGATGTGGCAATGGTGCTGGATATTGCCGAGACATTGGGAAATAAAGTTGTTTTAGATATCAGATAAATGGGATTTAAACGTAGGAGTAAGGTTGATTCGGGTTTCAGTATGTCGTCAATGACCGACATTGTTTTTTTGCTGTTGATATTTTTCATGATCACATCAACGCTTGTTACTCCTTATGCCAGAAAAGATATTGATTTGCCAAAGAGTGACCACCAGGTATCGGCTAAGCCGAATACAACAATTTCGGTAACCAGAGACCTTCACTACTATGTGGAAGGAGAGGAGGTTTCATTCAGTCAGATAGAACCGAAACTGAGAAGTATAATTCAGCAACAACCTGAAACGTATGTGGCGCTGCATGTAGACGAGTCGGTGCCGTTCTGGGTTGTGGGAAAGATAAGAGATATTGCAGTTAGAAACAGATACAAGCTAATACTGGCCACAAGTGCAAAAGAATAAAGAGAAGAAATATAAAGCGCAGGGAGTTATCGGCACAATAATATTTCATGTCATGGTGCTGGTATTTCTGTTGATGTTTGGTCTCTCAACCATAAAAAAGGAGGAGGAGGGTATTCTTGTGAATCTGGGTGATTCAAAAATTGGCTGGGGGAAGCAGGAGCCGAAAACATCTCCGGCACCGGCTGCTAATCCCAAACCTGTAAAAACGCCTCCTTCCGTATCAAAACCGCAAAAAACAGAAAAAACCAAAGAGCAGATAAAGACTCAGGATTACGATGAAGCACCGGAAGTAAAAAGTGAAGAGCAAAAACGAAAGGAAGAAGAAGAGCGGAAGAGAAAGCTCGAAGAGGCAAGAATACAAGCGGAGAAAGAGCGTTTGAGAAAAATAGAAGAGGAGAAACAGAGAAAACTGGAGGAGGAACGCAAGAGAAAGGAAGAGGAGGAGCGTAAAAAACAGGAGGAAGCAAAAGCTATTAACAATAAAGTTTCTAGTGTATTCGGTAAAAGCACAGGATCAAGCACATCTGAAGGTGATACTAAAGGAAGCGGAAATCAGGGATATGTTACTGGCGACCCCAATTCGAAAAATCGTTCAGGCAGCGGGCAGGGGAAAAATGGGGACGGATACCAGCTTGCAGGACGATCTCTTGTTGGAGCTTTCCCAAAACCACAATACGATATTCAGGAATCAGGTATAGTTGTGGTGAAAATAAAAGTAGACAGAAATGGATATGTGGTAGGAGCAGAGTATCAGCTAAAAGGTTCAACTACGCAGAATTCTCAATTAGTATCAGCTGCAATAAAAGCAGCCAAGCAGGCAAAATTTAATAAAGACCCCAACGCTCCGGCTTTTGTGTACGGAACTATTACTTATCATTTTGAGCTGGATTAAGATTGGGACTCTTTTGTTTTTTTGATTTTATTATGAGTAGGTTTATTGTAATTTTATTTGTTTCATTTATTGGGTGTGTAAATACAGGATCTGCAACAGGAAGTATAAATCCAATAACTTATTATAATACTTCTTGTGTCTCAAAGTATGACGGATTTCAACTGTTAGGACGTACTCTTGTCGGATCCTTTCCTCAGCCGGAATATGATGTACGGGAAGAAGGTACTGTTGTGGTAAAGATAAAAGTTGACAGGAACGGATATGTTGTGGGAGCGGAGTATAGTTTGAAAGGTTCAACAACTCGGGATTCCCGGCTGGTTTCTGCTGCAATAAGAGCTGCAATAAAAGCAAGATTCAATAAAGATCCTAATGATCCTGCATTTGTTTACGGAACTATTACCTATAATTTTGCGCAGGGCGGGGAGGTCATGGAAGATGAAAAAACAATATTAAAAACAGAAGAGGAGCGTAAGTGCCTGGAAGAACTAGAGCGTCAGAAAAAAGCGATAAACATTAATACTTCCAGTGTGTTCGGAAAGAGTACCAGCTCATGTACTGATGAAGGTTATGGAGGGGACGGATACAAACTTGCAGGACGATCTCTTGTTGGAGCTTTCCCAAAGCCACAATACGATATTCAGGAATCAAGTATAGTTGTGGTGAAAATAAAAGTAGACAGAAATGGATATGTGGTAGGAGCAGAGTATCAGCTAAAAGGTTCAACTACACAAAATTCTCAATTAGTGTCTGCTGCAATTAAAGCAGCCAAGCAGGCAAAATTTAATAAAGACCCCAACGCTCCGGCTTTTGTGTACGGAACTATTACTTATCATTTTGAGCTGGACTGATCCAGTTAATATCAGAATGTCAGATCAAATACACCTGCAATTTTAAGTCCAGAGATAAGAACTGCTGCAAGCAGAATGTAACGTATAATCTTTGTACCTATCTGTTTGGCATATTTTGAAGCGATGAATGCTCCGGCCGAGTTCCCAACAGCAAGCACCAGGCCGTAAAGGTAGTTTACCTGTCCCGACCACATGAAGATACAGAGAGCAATGGCGGTATATGAGAAAACGATCAGGACTTTAACTGCATTGGCTTTAATCAGATCATAACCCACACCAAGCACAAGTGCACTTAAAAGAAAGAATCCTACTCCGGCCTGAATGAAACCACCGTATATTCCTACAAAAAAGAATATTACCATTTGCCAGAAAGGTCGTTTGCCTTCTACCTTACCTGCTTGTTCCTTTACCCAGCGGTCAGGTTTCAGCAGAATAATGAAAAACATAAAAAACAGAAGGCCTGCAATAAAAGCATGTAAAATTTTCTCATCGATGTTTACAGCAAATGATGCACCTACTATGGAGCCAATTAGAGCCGGTATTACAAGTCCCATCTCCTGTTTGGGAATCAGCATTTTTTGTTTTGTGAAGCTTTTAACCGCTACAAGGTTCTGAAAAAATATTGCCACCCTGTTTGTGGCATTTGCCTGATGCGGTGATAGTCCGAGAAACATAAGTAATGGCAGTGTAAGTAAAGAACCGCTGCCTGCAAGGGTATTGATGAATCCGGCAATTATTCCTGCTCCTATGAGTAATACGGCGTCAATGTAATCCATAGTACGATAAATGATAAGATAGTCAAAAGTAGTTATTTTATTAATCAGTTTAAAAGATTAAATTTGAAACAGGAGTTAAATGCCAGTAGAGGATGTCCCCAATGTAAAACCTTAACGTCATTGGTAGGAGGAACGACGAAGCCCGCCAGACCAGCGCAGTCGGGCAGGCAATCTCTTGATTTTCAATACTTGTAAATTTTGAGATTCCTTCAGTTCGTTCGGAATGACGACTTTTTAGACATCCTCTACTACAATACATTTGTAAATGAAGAATGTGAAAAGAGAAAAGAAAACCGTATCCCTGGTTCTTGGAAGTGGTGGAGCCCGCGGGCTTGCTCACATTGGAGTTATACGTTGGCTTGAAGAACATAATTACGAGATAAAGTCGATATCGGGGTGTTCCATTGGCTCATTGATAGGTGGCGTATATGCTGCCGGAAAACTTGATGTGCTTGAGGATTGGATGAGAGGAATTGACAAGACCGATATTATTTCACTGCTCGATATCTCATGGGGCAGTGGCGGATTTTTTAAAGGTGAGAAAATAATAGATGTTTTAAAAGGGCTTATCGGTGATGTGAAGATTGAAGATCTTCCGGTGCCGTTTACGGCTGTTGCTGCCGATATTGCGTCAGAGAAGGAGGTTTGGCTGAAATCAGGTTCTTTGTTTGATGCTATCCGTGCTTCTGTGTCTTTGCCTCTGTTTTTTGTTCCTTTCGATTATAACGGCGTGAAGCTGGTTGATGGAGGAATTCTGAATCCTGTTCCCATTGCTCCGACATTTAACGATAATACTGAACTGATAATTGCTGTGAACCTGGGTGGCGAGATGGAGAGTGAAACGGGAAAGGTAAAAAGAGAAGAGAAAGAAGAGTATGGTATTGTTTCGTTTCAGAAAAGCATAATGAACTTTTTTCAAAATATTTTAAATGACGATGATGATTCCGATCACTGGGGAATGTACGATATTGCTGATAAGGCATTTGATGCTATGCAAAGTACCATTGCCAGGCAGAAGATAGCTGCCTACCCGCCTGACGTTGATATTGAAATAGCACGGAACGCTTGTGGTACGCTTGAGTTCGACAGGGCTGCCGAGATGATAGAGCTGGGATATAGAAAAGCAAAAGAGGCATTTGGAAAAATGTTATAAACAGGATTATATGTTATTAATTCCTCATAAAAATAAAAAAACGGCACTGGCTTTATCCGGAGGTGGCTCCCGGGGTGCTATTCATCTGGGAGTATTAAAAGCTTTTGATGAAAACGGAATAAAAATAGAGGCAATTTCAGGTACAAGTATTGGTGCAATAATCGGAGTTCTTTACAGCTCGGGAATGTCACCTGAGGAAATAAAAAAGACTCTGAATACCAAAACATTTCGTAAGGTGTTCCATCTTTCCTGGAGCAAAAAAGGGCTTCTGAAGATGGATAAATTATTGAAATTGCTTGGGAAATTAGTAGGCCATGACGCATTTGAGGAGCTTAATAATAAGTTTTATTGCTGTGTTAGTAATCTTAATCAGGGTAATTTTGAAATAATAAGCAGTGGAGAGTTGCTTAAACCGGTTATTGCATCTGCATCCATTCCGGTGATTTTTGAACCCGTAGTTATAAACGGTGAATATTACATCGATGGTGGTCTATTCAATAATCTTCCGGTAGAGCCGCTTGTTGAACAAGATTATTTTGTAATAGGAGTACATGTAAATAATTATAAACCGCCCGAAGATATAACGGCAAAAACAGCTGCGGAAAGAATTTTTACTCAGGTTATAAAAATGAATGTAAAACCTAAAATGGAGATGTGTGATGTTGTGATCGATCCGTATATTCCGGAACATGTAGGGGTTCTTGATTTCAGTAAGACAGATTATTTATTCGACCTCGGGTATATTGAAGCAATGAAATATATTGAGAAACTGAAATTGTTTCGTTTCTGAAACGGATAATGAATTCCTTAAAGAATATATCCGGGCATATGATTCTGACTATTGGAAAATGTGCGATATTGCCCATAATCAATTAATTTAAACATTCAGGGAGTAAGCTTGTTATATTATTAAAGTTATACATTACTTAAATTTTAATAATGAAAAACAAGACACTATTGAGTGCGCTTGCTGCTATATTAATAGTATCCTCCGTACTTGCTAAAGAAAAACAAAAACCAAACATCCTGGTAATATGGGGTGATGATATCGGACAATCCAATATAAGTGCATACACAATGGGCATGATGGGATATAGAACCCCAAACATTGACCGTATTGCCGATCAGGGATTGATATTTACCGACTACTACGCTGAACAGAGCTGTACTGCCGGGCGCTCGTCATTTATTCTTGGACAAAGTGTTTTTCGCACAGGATTGAGTAAAGTAGGTTTGCCGGGTGCTAAAGAGGGAATATCGGAAGAAGATCCCACTATTGCCGAATTGCTTAAACCTCTTGGCTATGCCACCGGACAGTTCGGTAAGAACCATTTGGGCGACAGAGATGAGCACTTGCCTACCAACCACGGTTTTGATGAGTTCTATGGAAACTTATACCATCTGAATGCTGAAGAGGAGCCGGAAAATGAAGATTATCCCGATCCTGAAAAATATCCGAATTTCAAAAAGAAGTATGGACCCCGCGGTGTAATTCACTCTTTTGCCGGTGGTAAAATTGAGGATACGGGCCCTTTGACAAAAAAACGAATGGAGACCATCGATGATGAGACTGTAGACGCTGCGATTAAGTTTATCACCAAAACAGTAAAAGAGGGAAAACCTTTCTTCGTGTGGTGGAACGGAACCCGTATGCACTTCAGGACTCATGTCAAGGCGGAGCATAAAGGGATATCGGGTCAGGATACATATGGTGACGGAATGGTAGAACATGACATGCATGTTGGACAGCTTTTGAAATTGCTGGATAGTCTGGGTATTGCAGATAATACAATTGTAGTGTACGGAACCGATAACGGACCACATAAAAACACATGGCCGGATGCAGGATCAAGTCCTTTCAGGGGAGAAAAAAACACAAACTGGGAAGGCGGCTGGAGAGTCCCCGCAATGGTCAGATGGCCGGGACATATCGAAGCAGGTTCTGTTTCAAATGAGATATTTTCAGGAATGGACTGGATGCCTACCTTTCTTGCTGCTGCAGGAAATCCTAATATTAAAGAAGAACTGAAGAAGGGTAAAAAGGTAGGGGATAAGACATTTAAAGTACATCTGGACGGTTACAATATGCTGCCTTCCCTGACCGGAGAAGAGAAAGAGGGAAGACGACATGAGATATTTTACTTCTCTGATGATGGTGATCTGACCGCTGTGCGATATGATGATTGGAAATTTGTTTTTATGGAACAGCGTGCAATGGGTACTTTTGAAGTATGGGCAAACCCGTTTACACCTTTGCGTGTACCTTTGATCTTTAACCTTCGACGTGATCCTTACGAGCAGGCAACAATTACTTCTAATACATATTATGACTGGATGCTGGACAGGTCATTCCTGCTGGTTCCGGTACAAGATGTTGTAGGAGAATTCTTGTTGACTTTTAATGAATTTCCTCCAAGAATGGAAGCTGCAAGCTTTAGTCTTGATAAAGTAATGGAAAAACTAACATCTCCGGGTGAACGTTAATATACTTTTTAGTAAAGTCAGAAAAATCTTAGATCTACAGAAAGCATATGTTTTCTGCGGTTTTTGATAACAATACACAAAAAAAAGGGGCGATCAAAAAATCGTCCCTTTCTTATATTATTCTATCATTAGCTCATTGCCCTCTACCACGCAAACATAGGTCTGTCTCCCATCATATCATTCACCTTCTTACGAACAGATGCAATAACTTCTTCATTTTCGATATTTGAAATTATCTCATCGATGAATTCAACGATAACAGGCATGTGCTCTTCCGTCAGGCCGCGGGTTGTGACGGCGGCAGTACCAACACGGAAACCTGATGTCTGGAACGGAGAGCGGCTGTCGAACGGAACCATGTTTTTGTTGATTGTGATGTCGGCTTTTACAAGTGTGTTTTCCACAACCTTACCAGTGATGTCAGGGAACTTAGTGCGAAGGTCGATAAGCATAAGGTGATTGTCTGTTCCGCCTGAAATTACCTTGTAGCCCTTCTTAACAAACTCTTCAGCCATCACATCGGCATTCTTCTTCACCTGTTCTGCATAACGCTGGAAGTCATCACTGAGAGCTTCACCGAAAGCAACTGCTTTGGCAGCAATAATGTGCTCAAGTGGTCCGCCTTGCTGTCCGGGGAATACGGCAAAGTTCAGCACTTCTGATACCATTTTGATTTTCCCTTTCGGGGTTTTGTATCCCCATGGGTTTTCAAAATCTTTACCTACAAGGATCATTCCGCCACGGGGACCACGAAGTGTTTTGTGGGTAGTTGTTGTTACAATGTGGCAATGCTCAACCGGATTGTTCAGTAGTCCTTTGGCAATAAGTCCTGCAGGGTGAGCCATGTCGCACATCAGAATAGCGCCAACATGGTCGGCTATTTTACGCATACGGGCATAATCCCACTCGCGTGAGTAAGCAGATGCACCTGCAATTATCATTTTCGGCTTGTGCTCCAATGCCAGAGTTTCCATCTCATCGTAATCGATGGTTCCGGTGTCTTCCTTAACGTGGTATGCAACAGCATTGAAATCACGTCCTGAGAAGTTTACAGGTGAGCCGTGAGTAAGGTGGCCTCCGTGTGCAAGGTCAAGTCCCATAAATGTGTCGCCGGGCTTAAGTATTGCGAAGAAGATAGCAGCATTGGCCTGTGCTCCCGAGTGGGGCTGAACATTGGCATACTCGGCACCGTAAAGCTCACATGCACGGTCGATGGCAAGCTGCTCTGTCTGGTCAACAACCTGGCATCCGCCGTAGTAACGCTTGCCGGGGTAACCTTCGGCATATTTATTTGTCAGGCAGGAACCCATAGCTTCCATTACCTGGTCGCTGACAAAATTCTCAGAGGCGATCAACTCGATACCCATCTTTTGTCTGTTGTATTCGTCCTGAATAAGATCGAAAACTTTTGTGTCTCTTTTCATTTGATTTATTTTTAACCGCGAATGACGCGAATTAACGCAAATTATTTTTATCGTTTGTTTATAAGTTTTAATATTTCATCGATAAATCTGTCAATATCCTGAAGCCAGGTTTTTATTTCAATCTTCATAGATCAATTGTTTTGAATTGTTGATACTTTCAATGAAATAGCTGTTCTTTATCGCTTTTTCTTTCAGCAGGTCTATCTTTCGTTTTAAAAGGTTTTCCAGCTCAAATTTAAAGTTGAAATAATTCTCAGCATAAGCTATCGGGTCGTTTGTGTTTATATCTACAAGAAAATCAATGTCGCTATCATTCGAAAAGCCGTCAGTCAGAACAGAGCCTAAAACAAATAAATGCTTGACCTTGTGTTTTTCACAAAGCTCAACTATTTTGTTTTTGTAATTATCTAAGAACATAGCACATTCGTTTCTCAAAGATACGAAAAAATCAAATGTTCATTATCTGAACTTCAAACAAACAGGTTCAAAAATTCCTCCTGAATTACTGAGGTATGTAAGTTTGCCGGTTTTTGTGTCACGCTTAAAAACAGTTATGCTGTTCGAATGGCGGTTAGCAACAATCAGAAAATTTCCTGATGGATCGATGGTGAAATTACGGGGCCACTTTATTTTTTCCGTTACCCATTGTACAGGTTTTGGTGCTCCTGTTCTGAAATCATAAACCACAATACTGTTGTGCCCTCTGTTCGATGCGTACAGGAAATTTCCGTCAGGAGAAAAATGAATGTCAGCGGCTTTACTGAAACCTGTGAATCCTTCGGGAAGCATAGAGTACGACTTTCCTACCTTTGAAAAACAACCTTCGTAATCCTTTTTAACAATGATAACAGTGCTGTTCAGTTCACCCAATACAGCCATTGTTTCACCGTCGGGGTGAAAAGCAAAATGTCGCGGACCGGAGCCAGGAGGCATTACAACCTCTTTGTAAAGAACATATTTGTCATTGTTCTTTGTGAATACGAAAATGCGGTCAGCGCCGAGATCAGCACCGTAAACATACTTGCCAAAAGGCCCCGGCGCAATGGAATGGGCATGAGGTGCCATCTGACGTGTTGTGTCAACTTTTGATGCAACACCGGGTTTTAGGTTGTCTACCGAAAGTATCTTTCCATTCGGATCAAGAGGTAGAAAAGAGAATGTGCCCGAAACATAGTTTGCCACAAAAAGTTCCGAGTCATCTTTGTTACTACTGACATAACAAGCTGCTGCAGCATTTAGTTTTTTACTGCTTACCGGTTCCAGATTTGTTCCGTCTTCAGTGATGTTGAATACTGATACTTTTGAATCATCTTTTTCCGAAACGGCATACAATCTGCTGCCGTCATGCGATACTGCCACATAGCTTGGATTGCTGAGTTTTACTGCTAGCCTGGCCTTATTTAGTTCTCCGGTTCCTGTGTTGAAACTATAGGTCATAACACCATCGCCTCCTTTATTGGTATATGTGCCCACAAAAAGAGATTTTGTAACGGGTTGTTGCCGGCACGATACTGTAAACAACAACACAGTGGAAATTAAAAATAATGTTCTGGTCATGATCGTTGATTTTTAGTTTGGAAAACAAGATACAAACATTTTTTGCGATGAATAATATATGCCGGAAGCAAACTTTTAAAACTTTTGAGTTTTTTATGCGTAGATGTGTTGCACAGGTAATTTTGTTTATTTTTATACGTTAGATAAAGTAGTAAAACTTAATTGAATGCGATATTTAACAGGTCTGATATTGTTGTTTGTTTCGTTAGGAATGTATTCACAGCAGTATAGTCATTACGAGAATTTTGATTTTGATCCCTTTTCAAGGTATTTATACAAGCCGGGTACCAACTTTCATACATCTGTCAGAAATTACAGGATGGATGAGATAAATAAAGTTATAGACAGTGACTCTGCAATTTATGACGGAATCAGGGTTCCCGATAAGAAGATGAATTTCTGGAGACGTGCTGTTCATGATGATCTTTTCAGATGGCAGGATGAGGATATTAAAGTTTGTATAAATCCTCTTTTCGATTTCGGTCTTGGACGTGAAACTGTTGAAGGTAAAACAACATGGATAAATACCAGAGGGGTTTTTGTTCAGGGAAATATCGGAAAATACGTCTCTTTTTATACCGACTTTGTAGAGAATCAGGCCACCTTTCCTAATTATATCGATGAGTTTGCAGAAAAGTATAACATAATACCCGGACAGGGAAAAAGAAAAGATTTTGGTGATGATGGTCATGATTTTGCACAGGCAACAGGATGGTTTTCACTCGATTTTGCAGAGTACTTTAATATAACTCTTGGTTACGGTAAGAATTTTATTGGTGATGGGTACCGTTCTTTGATAATGTCGGATGTGGCATTCAGTTACCCGTATCTGAAATTTACCACAACTTTCTGGAAAGTAAAATATATGTTCTTGTGGAACAATATGATACGGCTGGAAAGGGATAATTCACTCGGCGATACACGTTATCCTGCCAAATACAGTGCAACACATTATCTAGATTGGAATATGGGCAACAGGTTCAGTATAGGATTGTTTGCAAATGTTGTATGGGCAAGATATGACAGTATTACCGGTTATCGCGGTGTAGAATATTCATATCTTATTCCGGGAGTGTTTGTTCGTCCGGTTGAGTATGCCAACGGTTCGCCTGATAATGTTACAATGGCCGTTAATTTGAAGTATATTGCAGCAAAATGGCTTACATTTTACGGACAATTCGTACTAGGTGAATTTAAGTTCGATGAGGTTTTTTCGGGCAATAAATGGTGGGCTAACAAACAGGGGTTTCAACTGGGAATAAAGACTTTTGATTTATTTAAAGTGAGACATCTTGACTTTCAGGCAGAGTATAATCAGGTGAGACCGTATACTTATTCCCATTATTCGCCCATTTACGGATATTCCCATTACAACCAGCCGATGGCACATATTTTCGGAGCTAACTTTCGTGAAGGTGTATTTATTTTAAGATACAGGCATAACAGGTGGTTGTTCAAAGGTCAGCTTGTAAAATCGATGTATGGTGACGATTACGGTGACGGAGTAAGCTGGGGAAAGGATGTGCTTAAGGGAAATGTAAATCGTCCGTATGACTACGGTGTGTACATAGGTCAGGGGCTTAAAACCGATTTGCTGTATGGAGATATGAGCCTTAGCTTTATTGTAAATCCACGTAATATGTGGAATCTGACAGCAGGATTGCGTGTGCGGAATCTGGAAAATGAACAACGAACACAGGATACAAAATATTTTTATTTTGCAATACAAACAAGCCTGAAGAACCTGTACTGGGATTTCTGATTTTTCCCCGGTTTTAGAAGTCTGGTT
>JAADEM010000090.1 GCA_013153405.1 Chlorobiota bacterium | reverse complement strand
GGCATTTTAAGGTCCGTAATTATTACGGGAATTTCATGGTTTTTTAAGATGCTTAATCCTTCCGGGCCTGATTCAGCAAGAAAAAGATCAAAGTCTTTCTGAAAATTCAGACGAAAAAGTTGCAGGTTTATAGGTTCGTCATCAATATATAATAACTTGGGCATATGCATATTCCTTTTTACATTTATTTATACCATTTATGCAACAGGATAAGTTATTGATTATATTTTAGAACATAAATATAAATATAACTTAATTTTTTTATAATGAAAAAAGTCAAATGTTAATCTGGAGTTTAGTTCTAAATTGCTATGTAAAGGGAAACTATTGTCAGTCTTATATTGCATAGTTTGGATTTTTTAGTCATTACGTTACCAATGCTTTAATTATCTTTGTTAAACTACTTACATTAAATAATTATCATGATAAATCACAGTTTTATATTTTTCTTAATGTTACTGTTATTTGCATCAAGCTGCAACAGTGAAGAAGTATATGTTATAAAAAGTCCTGATAGCAACTACGAGGTTACCATAAATGCTCATGAGGGCAAAGGTGTAAAATACAGAGTGTTATATAAAGATAAAGAGATAATATTACCGTCACTTTTGGGACTATCTGCCGATGGCGAAAAAAATATTCTGCACAATACGGAAGTTTTATCAGTTACAAAAGATAGCCATAAAGGAACATGGAAGCCGGTTTATGGTGAAAAAAACATATACAATGATAATTATAATTCATTAAAATTAATGCTGAAATCGAAAAGTGATAAAGAGATAGTTTCTGTTGTTTTCAGATGTTATAATGAAGGAGTTGCATACAGGTATGAATTTGAAAATGAAAATAAAGACAGTATAACTATAAAAAAAGAGTTGTCTGAGTTTGTGTTGCCTGAAAACAGCACGGCATGGGTGACTTATTCTGCTCAGGGATTAATAAATGAAATTCCTGTTGAAGATATAAAGAAACCGGCAGAAAGGCCATTAGTAGTGAAAGAGGAGAACGGACTATATTTGGCTTTAGGAGAGGCTGCTTTGGTTGATTATGCCAGAATGAAATTTATAAGAAAGAAAAAAGGCAGTTCTGCACTTGTTGCGGTACTCGATGGTGATGTAAATCTGTTATTACCGGCAAAAACACCGTGGAGGTATATTATGGCAGGAGAAAAAACCGGAGATATTCTGGAGAATAATTATCTGCTTCTGAACCTGAATGAACCAAATAAATTAAAAGATGTATCATGGATAAAACCAGGAAAGGTAATACGTGAAATAACTCTGACAACTAAAGGAGGCAGGGAGTGTGTTGATTTTGCCGTGGAACATAATCTTCAGTTTGTTGAGTTTGATGCCGGATGGTATGGACATGAATATGATGATTTGTCAGATGCTACAACTATAACTGTTGATCCTAAACGGTCAGAAGGTCCGTTAGAGTTACATAAAATTATCCGTTATGCTAAAGAAAGGAATGTTGGTATAATACTGTATGTAAACCGAAGGGCAATGCTGAAACAGTTGGATGAGATACTTCCGTTATATGAAAAATGGGGTGTTGCCGGAGTAAAATATGGTTTTGTAGGAGTTGGAACTCAGCAATGGACTAACTGGCTGCTTGATGCTGTTAGAAAAGCGGCAGATCATCACCTTATGGTTGATGTACACGATGAATACCGTCCAACCGGATTTATGAGAACATATCCCAATTTTATGACCTGTGAGGGTGTCAGAGGAGATGAAGAGAGTCCGACTAATGAGCACACATTGAAAACAATGTTTACACGTTCTATTGCGGGAGCAGCAGATAACACAGTTTGTTATTATGATCCGAGAGTAGAGGAGAAAATGGGGTCGCATGTGTCTCAGCTGGCAAAGACAGTATGCATTTACAGTCCGTGGCAGTTTCTTTTCTGGTACGATAAACCGTCGGTAATCGGAGATGAGCCTGAACTTGAATTTTTCGATAGTGTGCCTACTGTATGGGATGATAAAATTGTGATTGAAGGTGAAATCGGGAAATACGGAACTATTGCCCGACGAAACAGAGATAACTGGTATATAGGTTCTATAAATGGAGATAATCCTCATAAAGTAATTATTAATTTTGATTTTCTGGAAGAAGGCAAAGATTACAATGCATTGATATACAGTGATGACTCTTTGGTTAATTCAAGAACAAAGGTAAGAGTGGAAAGAGAAATAGTAAACAGAAGTACTGTACTAGAATTTAATATTGCACCCAATAATGGAGTTGCGGTAAGGTTGTTTCCCGCAGATTAAAACATAATTTACAGAGCCAGTTTAATGGAGTAGAATTATTATGAATCCTATATTGGTTTTCAGTATTTTATCATTTTAAAATAAAGGATGTATCATATTATTAAAAACAGTAACTTTGCAATAAAAATAAAAACTACAGTAATATGAAACTGAATACTGTTTTGTTTTATACAGTGGCATTAATGCTAATGCTATGGGGCTGCGATAATGAGTATAAACCGTTATTCAACGGAAAAAGCCTGAATGGCTGGGAGGCGAAAGGCCCGGGAAAGTGGTATGTTGAAAACGGCTTTTTAACGGGTGAAAATGATACGGCGTCGGGAAACAGCTATCTGTATACAATTGATGATTATGATAATTTTGAGTTGTTGATGGAATTTAAAGAAGAGATACCGGGTGAATTCGGTATCTTTTTTCATACTGATATTTCCACCGATTCTTTGTATGGCTGGAAGGTGGTAGTTGCTCCTCTAAATGGGGGGACAGGTAGTATTTACGAACAAAACGGCCGGGGATGGCTTGAGCGTATTCCGGAACAAAAGGAAAAATTATTAAAAGAGAATGACTGGAACAGGCTTAGAATAAAGGTAGAAAGAGGCCATGTTACAACTTGGTTAAACGGTTATCTTATGGTTGATTATACCGATAGTAAAATAAATAAAGGTATGGGAGGAATTGCTTTTCAGATTCCTGAGCAAAGCAGGATTAAAATAAGATTGCGAAACATAAAAATAAAAGTACTCGATGAGTTGGAAAAGGTAAATCAGTATATTTAAGCAAATAAGGCCGGTTATTTACCGGCCTTATTTTGTATGTTTTGTTTATTTATTTTTAATCAGAATATTTCACTTCCATTTTGCCTGCCAGAATATCATTGGCCATATCTAATATTGTTGTATCATCCAGTTCAACCACACCACCGTCGGGACCTGGTTCCAGATGAATACCTACACTTTTACCCCGATCGTAGTTGGTCCCGCCAAAATAGTTTCTAACTGTTTCTACGTCGAGGTTCAATTCCTCAGCAATGGTACGCATACTTCCGTCAGGCAGACTATCCTTAATCTTCCTGAGCTGATTAAATGTTATCGTTTTAGTCATATCTTTTAAGATTTAAAAGTTACACGATATTGTGTGTACTAAAAATAAAAATTTATTTTTTAAATAAAAAGGTAATGGTGTTTCAATTTCAGAATTTAACAATTATTAATAATGCATTTTTATAAACCTTTTAGATATCAGCTTATTGTAAAATTTACTACGTTTTATGTATAAAAGGAACAAATCTGACTGGCATAAGTGTCCTGGAGTTTATTATTTTTTCTTTTTTTTCATAAAGCATAAGATTCTGTATGAATTGTTGTTTTCCTTCCGGTATTATTAGCCGGCCGCCTGATGCAAGCTGATCAAGCAGAGGCTCTGGTACATATTCTGGAGCGGCTGTAATGATAATTGCGTTGAATGGGGCGAATTCTTTCCATCCTTCATATCCGTCAGCACATTTAACTGTAACATTACTGATGCCTGCTTTTTCAAGGTTTTGTTTTGCTGTAAGTGCAAGTTCGGGGATTATCTCAACTGAATAAACCGAATCGCATATTTTTGCCAGTACAGCTGTCTGATAACCGCTTCCTGTTCCTATTTCAAGCACTTTGTCATCTTTGTTTAAACGCAGTTTTTCCGTCATATACGCAACGATGTACGGTTGCGATATGGTTTGGCCTTCACCAATATTGAGAGGTGTGTCATCATAAGCATATTCCTGTAGTTTCTCAGGTACGAAAAGATGCCTGGGAACCGAAAGCATTGCATCAATAACCGCTTTATCGGTTATTCCTCTACGGATAATCTGCTTTTCTACCATCTGCTTCCGCTCCCGGACGTAGTTTTGTTGAAAAGTATAGAACATAATAAAAATAAGTATGAGGATCGTGTTCATATGTGGCTTGGTTAAAATTTTTTAACTAAGCGGGAAAAGAGATGTGGCTTTGAACAATCATCCATTGCCCGTTACGCTTCTCCATTACGCCGGTATGGCGAAACCCTTCTATGCACACATCGTCTCCTTTTGTTTCCGGACAGCGGTCTAACAGCTGAAAGTACCATGCCACATCTCTGTTTTTATTGTGTCGGACAGTTGTATTTTTATGATTTATTGTAATGCCTTTTCTCTCGCTGAGTTGTTTTTTCATAAGTTGGTAAAAATCGTCCCAGTTGTACCATACCTCATCTGCATCGGTGCCAATATGCACAAGTGCAACGTCGTGGGCAAAGCATTCTGCAAATGACCCAATGTCTCCTTTTTCCTGAGATTTGATGAGTTTGTTCAAAACCTGTTTCACTTCTTTCTTGATTTTCCTGTCTATGTTACTGCCTGCCATAGTTTCCATAGTGAATTCAGTTATGGATATAAATAATATTATTGCAGTTTCTATTAATTTAATAAATCAACATTGAGGTGTCAAGAGCAAATAATACAGTGAATAACTGATATTATTGATTTTTTATATAAACATATCATCTTAGTAAACTATTTTCAGATATAAAACTGCTATTAAACTCAACTTTTTTGTTTCTTTGCGGTATGGTTAGTAAGTTATTTTGTTGGTAAGTTTGGAACGTGGAATCTGAAGCAACTGAAACCAAAAACCAACCAAGAACTACGAACCAACAAACAAACAACCACAACGATGCGCTATTTTATTGAGCTTGCATATAAAGGAACGCGATATCATGGCTGGCAGGTACAGCCAAATGCCGAAACTGTTCAGGAGCGGCTTGATGATGCACTGAATAAAGCAATAAGAGGTGAGGATATTCATGTAACAGGAGCAGGCAGAACTGATACGGGGGTACATGCTTCATATTTCGTGGCACATTTTGACGTGGAAACAGAAATAGAAGATACCGGATTGGTGGTGCATAAGCTTAACCGGATTCTTCCGGATGACATAGTTGTATATTCATTAACCAGAGTGCCGGAAGAGGCACACAGCCGATTCAGTGCAGTTGAGCGTACTTATAACTATTTTCTTACAGTAAAACGTAATCCGTTTTTTCAGGAGCTTGTTTATCGTATCCCGTTTGAACCGGATTTTGATCTGATGAATAAGGCTGCAGCAACACTATCCGAATATGAGGATTTTACCAGTTTCAGTAAGTTGCACACTGATACGAAAACCAATAACTGTAAAGTTGTCCGTGCATATTGGAAACCATATAAAGATATGTGGGTTTTTACAATAACTGCAGACAGGTTTCTGAGAAATATGGTAAGGGCAGTTACGGGCACCTTATTTGATGTTGGGAGAGGACGTTTAACTACTGAGGAATTCAGACATGTAATTGAAGCAAAAGACAGGGGAAGGGCAGGAACGTCGGCTCCTGCACATGGACTTTATCTGGCAGACATTGTATACCCTGAAAATGTTTTTACAAAAACTGAAAGTATTACAAACTTATTTTTGTAAATTATCAAAAAGTCGTTTTCATTGAATATTCTAATGACTATGGCATAATCATTTTACTTTATTACAATCCGGTGTTATAAAATTTGCTACTTTTGTACTTCTTTCTAATGGCACATAAAAATGAACATGAATCTGCAATTATTAACAGCTATTTCACCTATTGACGGACGTTACAGGAGCAAGACAGATGCGCTGGCATTATATTTTTCCGAATATGCTCTGATTCGTTACAGAGTACTTGTCGAGATTGAATATTTTATTGCTTTATGTGAGGAACCGTTACCTCAGCTTAAAGATTTTAATAAAAAACTTTTTGAAGACCTGCGTGATATTTACAGGGAATTTCAGCTGGAAGATGCTGAAAGGGTTAAAGAGATTGAGGGGATAACCAATCATGATGTAAAGGCAGTTGAATATTTTATCAAAGAGAAATTTGACAAGCTAGGACTTGAAAAATATAAAGAATTCATACATTTCGGGCTTACCTCGCAGGACATAAACAATACTGCTGTGCCGTATTCACTGAAGGATGCGGTACACGAAGTTTATTATCCTTTATTGGAGGAACTCATAGAACAACTTGATGATCTTGCCGAAGAGTGGAAGGATGTAGCAATGCTTGCCCGCACACATGGTCAGCCGGCTTCGCCTACCCGTCTTGGTAAAGAGGTGAAAGTTTTTGTAGAGAGGCTGAATGTTCAGCTGGCTTTGCTGAAACGTATACCGGTATCAGCAAAGTTTGGTGGTGCAACGGGAAACTTCAATGCACATAATGCTGCTTATCCTCAGATCGACTGGATTAAATTTGCCAATAATTTTGTAAATAACAAACTCAAACTCGATCGTGAACAGGTAACTACTCAGATATCAAATTATGATAACCTTTCGGCAGTATTTGATAATCTGAAACGTATAAACACCATCTTGCTTGATCTTTCACGCGACTTTTGGCTTTATATCATGGAAGAGTATTTTAAGCAGAAGATAAAAAAAGGAGAGGTGGGTTCAAGTGCAATGCCGCACAAAGTAAATCCTATAGATTTTGAGAATGCAGAAGGTAATTTAGGTATAGCCAATGCTCTTTATGAACATTTATCTTCTAAACTCCCTGTTTCAAGGCTTCAGCGTGATCTTACTGATTCTACAGTTCTTCGAAATATTGGTGTGCCTGTTGCTCATACAGTAATTGCCATTACATCGTTGCAAAAAGGTCTGGGAAAACTACTGCTTAACCGTGATGCCATAAACAATGATCTTGAAAATAACTGGGCTGTTGTTGCCGAAGCTGTTCAGACAATTCTGAGGCGAGAGGGATATCCTAATCCCTATGAGGCCCTGAAAGAGCTTACCCGCACAAACAAAAAAATAAATGCCGGAATATTAGCCGGGTTTATTGATAGTCTTGATGTGTCGGACGATGTGAAAGAAGAGCTTAAACTGTTGTCGCCACATTCCTACACAGGGATTTAAAACATTTCTGTTTTTCCCGTTTTCGACGGGAACTTTTTTATGCTGATATTTTATTTATTCTGAAAATATATAATTATTGTTGCAAATATAATGCAACATAAAATTTAATTAAATGAAAGGTTTTATCAACGTTCTTAAGAGATACCTGCCCCCATATAAAAGTCTGCTTTTACTGAATTTTTTGTATAATATTTTTGGAGCCTTCTTTGCTGTATTTTCAGTTGTTATGATGATACCTGTGCTGGAGATAATTCTTATGCAGGATACAACAGTATACGAGCTGAAGCCGTTTGCTCTGGATATGAATGTCCTGAAAAACAATCTGTATTACTACATTACAGAACTTAAAACCGAACACGGCCCCGGAATTGCACTTTTGTTTGTTGGTGCTTTTATAATAGTTGGTACTTTTTTTAAGGTTTTGTTTACATATCTGGCTTCGTATACAAGTGTGGGAATAAGAAACGGTGTGGTGAAAGATATCAGGAAGCAGATTTATAACAAAATAATAATATTACCATTAGGTTTTTTCAGTAATGAACGAAAGGGAGATATAATTGCCCGATCAACCGGAGATGTGCAGGAGGTAGAGAATTCTGTTATGTCATCGCTTGATATGTTTCTGAAAAATCCGATTCTCATCATTGTGTTTTTAACCACTATGCTGGTAATGAGTTATCAGCTGACGTTATTTGTGTTTGTGATACTGCCCATTGCCGGAGCTATAATCGGCCGTGTTGGAAAATCACTGAAAAAGACATCTAAGGAAGGTCAGGTTAAGATGGGTGAGATTCTTGGTATGATTGAGGAGACGCTTACCGGATTGAGAATAATCAAGGCTTTCAATGCAGAGAAAAGAATGAGCCGGCGCTTTGAAAGTGAAGTTGAAGAGTATCGTCGTATTCAGAATCGTTTGATGCGCAGAAGGGATATGGCATCTCCTTTAAGTGAGTTTCTCGGTACAGTGGTTATTGTTACTGTTGTCTGGTTTGGAGGAACACTTATACTTAATGTTAATTCGGGTTTGTCGCCTGCCACTTTTCTTGCTTATCTGGGGATTTTTTATCAGATAATTGCTCCAGCAAAAGCATTTTCCAGAGCTATGTACAATATTCATAAAGGAATGGCAGCAATGGACAGAATAGACCGTATTCTGAATGCTGAAGTTGAAATACAGGAAAAGCCCGATGCCCTGCCATTGAAAGAGTTCAGCCAGAACATTGAATACAGGAATGTATCGTTTGGTTATAATGAACATACAGAGGTTCTGAAAGATGTTTCGCTCACTGTGCCAAAAGGAAAAACAATAGCTCTTGTAGGTCAGTCAGGTGGAGGAAAAACAACTTTTGTCGATTTGTTACCTAGATTTTATGATGTAACCAAAGGTGCAATCCTTATTGATGGTATTGATATACGGGATGTTAAGCTTTACGATCTTCGTGAATTAATGGGGAATGTAAATCAGGATGCAATACTGTTTAATGATACCATTTTTAATAATATAGCTTTTGGTGTGGATGATGCTACTCTTGAGCAGGTGATTGAAGCCGCAAAAATAGCCAATGCACATGAATTCATTATGGCAACTGAAAACGGTTATGATACAGTAATAGGAGACAGGGGAAGCAAGTTGTCGGGAGGACAGCGGCAACGACTCAGTATTGCCAGGGCAGTTTTGAAAAATCCATCGATATTAATTCTGGATGAAGCAACATCAGCTCTTGATACCGAATCGGAGCGACTGGTTCAGGACGCTCTGTTAAAACTGATGAAGAATAGAACGTCACTGGTTATTGCCCACCGGTTATCAACCATAAGAAAAGCGGACATGATATGCGTGTTTAAAGAGGGTAGAATAGTGGAAACCGGAACACATGAAGAACTCATTGCTCAAGGAGGAATTTATCATAAACTTCACTCGTTGCAGCAGTAACCTGTTTTTATTGTTTTAGGTATTTATTGTCTTTATGGGTAATAAATTGAACAGCGCCGCTGATTATTTCAATTTTTAAGTGTTTAAATTCACCTATAATTTCACCATCAAGTTGTAAAAGACGTGGTTTATCAAATTCTATTTCTGCATAATCAGCGGAAATAACCTTACCCGACTGATTATCGTAAAAACTTTCATCAAAGCTTGCCAGACCTGCTCTTAAGAGTGATGCTGCATCGATACGGTTTACAAGTACAATTTCAAATTTTCCGTCCATAGGATTACCATCCAGATTGAGAGGTACTCCGGTACCAAACTTTCTGGCGTTGCATATGGCAACCATGAATGTTTCGTTTGTGAATGCCTTACCGTTTGCTTTTATTGTGGCCGGGAATTTTTGTAACTTTTTCAGTTGTTCAAGAAAATATTTGGCATAGGTTATCATTCCACGGTTCGGATCTTTTTCGTAACTGTAAACTATTTGAGCATTAACACCTACATCTCCAATGTGAATAGAGTGGTATTTGTTGTTTACGACAATAATATCAAGACCAGCATAAACTTCCGATATTACAATGTCTTTTAATGCCTCCATCGGATCGGAAGGAACGAACAGCTCGGTAGCCATACCGTTTGCCGAACCCATAGGAATTATGCCAATGGGAAAAAGAGTCTCCTTCAGGACAAGTGCGGTAAAAAGGGTTGTGCCGTCACCACCAACAGAGATCACTTTGTCCGGATTGAAACGAAGAAGTGCATCTTTTAGCTTTTCTTCGTCGTTTTTTCCTGTGGTTTTAAAAATATAATGTTCGTGCCCGTATTTATTACAGAATGCTGTTGCTTTTTTCAGGAACGGTTCTTTGTTTACCCCGCCTGATATGGGGTTTACTACAAATAAAAGTTTCATATGATTGCTGTTTGTTTTGGCATAATACTTTCAATAAAACCGAGTTCCTCGCTCATGTCATCGTTATCGGTAAAATAAACAAAAGGAATGCTTAAAGAGTATAGCTCTGATAAATCCTTCTTTTTTGAACCCGACAGGAAAGGGATAGTTTTCCGGATATATATTTTTATTATCCGTTCTGTATATGCTTTTGCAATATTGAGGTATATTCTCATATCTTTGTGTGTGTCGTCTCCTAAAAGAATAAATTTTTTGTCTGAATTATCAAGAATGAATCTGATAGCTTTATCCTTGTAATTTTTACCGCCTTTGGTTTTGAAGAGTTGATGAAAACTTATGTATGGGGTAAGATGCAGATAGCCTGTCGGTAATTGTTGATTTTGAATGAAATATGTGAGCATTGCAAAAAGATTGCTTTCACTTTTCGATACATAAAAGACTCGGCCGCCTCTTTTGTGTAAACTGTTCAGCAGGTTAGCAGTATTGTCAACAGGTTTTCGTTTACGGGGTGTTACCAGCAAAACTGTAAGGATGCTTTTGAGCATTCGTTGTGTGTTGGATATCAGTATGGTATCATCTATATCGGAAATGGCAGCTACTGGAATATCATTGTCGGGGAAAAATACCGGATATGACTGAATGATAGGAAAAGGTTTGTCTGAACCGGGAGCATAAACATCAGTTTTTTTTATTGTTTCGTTTTCGGTAAGCAATGCAAATTTTCCATGTTTATCGGTCCTGGTCTCATGCTGTCTGCTTCCAGTTGATACAATTATATCTTTGTTTTTGTATCTTTTACGGAAATATGAACTTAATACAAGGTATATATTTTTAATTCTTGATGTTTTTAAATGATCGGGCCAGGTTACATTTTTGAGAATAATGCCCCGGATCAGTGTTTTGTTTTTAAACTGAATTGCTGATATTTGCCAGATTACAGCCATAAATTGCTTTTTTGTTATTAGATTTAAAGATAATGAATTTTGTTTTTTGAGCTATGAATATTTTCGGTAAAGAGAGGTTGCTGCTTATTTTTCTTCTGTTTATTGTCTCAGAGGCAGTGTATCCTGAGAAAGTAAGGGAGAGGGATAATAGATATGTAATTAAAAACAGTATAAATACAATATGTCCTTTAACCGAGGTGGATGCTCGTTTTAAACAGATGGGGTATTTCAGGATATTTAATAATGTATATTCAAAATTAACCGATATAGCGGATTGTGAAATTAAGATAAAAGGTAAAAAACTGCGTACAACTATGGCTTCGCGGCCAACGGTTGGTTCGGTATTAAGAAGAAGAGAAAGGCGTATTTATGTAATTGTATTTAATACCGATACAACATTTAAAGGAGTGAGACTTAAAGATATACCTCCGGATGTTTTGTACGGGTTGTTTGCTCATGAACTGATGCATGTGCGTGATTACCGTACTCGTAATTTTTTCGGATTGGCACAACGAGGTTTTCAGCGGTTGTCGAAAAAAGGCAAGAGGAAATATGAGCACGAAATTGATGAAATGACAATAGAGGCAGGCTTTGGTAAAGAGCTGTACAAGTGGTCATATTTTGTGCTAAACAACTCCGGGGCAACAGAAGACTATAAGAAATTTAAAAGGGATATATATATGACTCCAGATGAAATTCTTGAAAAAACAGAAGCGCTGAAAAAGAACTAATAATGTTCTTTTTCGGTTTCATAAACTGATATACCGGAGGAGTATTCAAAAAATATTTGATATTCCGGCTATGGCATTATTATTTTTGTTTACCGGTATGTGCTTAATTAAAAATGAGATACGCCTGATTGGTGAAAAGTAAAGGTTTAATTATGGCTTCAGACTTTGCTTACATAAGATTTTATGCAGAACTGAACGATATGCTCAGCTCAGTAAAAAGAAAAGAGCTAGTTCACAGGTTCGACTTCTACGGAAAAAATACCGTTAAGGATGCCATTCAGTCGTTTAACATTCCGCATACACAGGTTGATCTGATAATAGTGAACGGCAAATCTGTTTCTTTTGATTATTACCTGATGCCGGGAGATAACGTATCTGTTTATCCCGTATTTGAGTCAATTGATATAACACCGGTTACGCGGTTAAGACCAAAACCGCTTCGTCGTCCGGCTTTCATTCTTGATGTACACCTTGGTAAACTTGCCCGAATGATGAGGATGGCCGGGTTTGATACTTTATACAGGAATGATTTTGATGATGATGAGATAATGGAGATATCGGTTAATGAGCTCCGTATTATACTGACACGTGATATAGGTATCCTGAAACATAATTCGGTTACACATGGCTATTGGCTGCACAACACAGATCCTGATAAACAGTTCAGGGAAATAATCCGCCGTTTTGATTTAAAGAATGAAATTGATATGTTCACAAGGTGTCTGAGATGTAACGGGAAGCTTGAAAAGATTGAAAAAAATGAGGTTCTTGATAAATTGCCTGAGTGTGTCCAAAAGAATTTCAGCGAATTTTGGCAATGTAGTTCCTGCCATAAAGTTTACTGGAAAGGAAGCCATTACGACCGAATGAAAGATAAGCTGAAAAAACTTCTTGATTAAATTTCAGGTTACAGCGTACTTTCATATTTTTGCCGGCTGAATTATAAAAATATTAAGGTGAAAACATTTGTGATAGGTGATATTCACGGAAAAGTTCATGCACTTGAAGAATGTCTTGTAAAGAGTGGGTTTGATAAAGAAATTGACCGGCTAATATGCCTTGGTGACGTATGTGACCGTGGTGCATATGTAAAAGAAAGCATTGACATGTTACTTGAGATAAAAAAACTTGAATATATATTGGGGAATCATGATATATGGTTCCTGGAATGGGCACGTGACGGGAAAAATGATTATTACTGGATCCGGTTTGAGGGCGCTGATACAATAGAAAGTTATAAAGGGAAGAAAGTACCAGAAAGCCATATTGAGTTATTTGATAATGCTAAACTATATCTGCATGAGGACAAGAAAATTTTTGTTCATGCAGGATTAAAGCCTGGAGTTCCATTGGAGCAAAACACAACAGAAGATCTGGTTATGAGCAGAAAGCTTGTGAAAGAATCAATGGCGGGTTTTTCCAATAGCCGGTTTAAAAAACTTACACCGTTTGATGAAGTCATTGTCGGTCATACTCCTACACAGAATTATGGGAGCGATAAGCCGCTTTTTACAGGTGAAGTCAGGATGCTGGATACCGGAGCCGGCTGGAACCATAAGCTCACCATAATGAACCTGGAAACAAAAGAGTTCTGGCAGAGTGATAAAACAACAGACAGAAGATAAAAGTCCAGTATATATCTTATTTCTGAACAACATCACCGCCGCTTGATTCGGTAAATGTTTTCTTTACAGGGCTGCCGTAAACAATAATATCGCTACCACTGCTTGCATGTGCAGAAATACTTTCAATGGCATAAACTTTGGCATCGGAACCGGCTGTAGCTTCAACCTTTACGTACTTGGCTGCAAGATCATCCGCAATAATATCACTTCCGCTTCCTGCAGAAGCAATCAGATTAATGGTTTTTCCTTTTACCTTCAGGTCGGAACCGGATGAAGATTTGAGAATTAAATGTTTTGTATCTACTGTGATATACATATCTGCACCACTGCTTGCTGACAGCTCCAGAGTGTCGCTGACAATTGTGTTTTGAGAATAAACATCAGCACCGGCCGAACAGACAATTCGTTTGATGCTTGACAGTTTTAGGTAAACCTTCGGCACAGAAAGTCTTTTCCAGCTGATACGGCCATTTGTATAAATTCTCAGTTCATCACCTTTAACTTCGGTTATTATTCGTCCCATAATACTTTTGTCGGCCTCAATCAGAAGTTCGTTTTTGCCGGCTTTACTAATGTACAAATCGATACCTGAACTTATTTTTACTTTGGTTATTTTTACAGGAAGCGGACGTGACTCTTTGGTTTGTCCTTTAATTGTTGATAACAGAGTGCCGGAAGTGAAAATTCCGAATATCAGGATTACGGTTAAAATATTTTTTTTCATAGCTGCGGTATTTTGTTTATAGTATGACGCAAAAATGTAATAAAAAGTTACAAACAGGTAGAATCTAATCTGAGGTTTTAATGTTTATGTTTTTGAAATATACTTTGGCTCCAGCATGTTTTCCCTGTAGTCCTATAAATCCTTTTGTGGGAAGAACTGAGAAAGGAGTAGAGAGCCAGTCCGGGATTTTTGTGCCGTCAGGGTTAATTTTAGCACTTGTCCACAAGGACATGTCCATCATTGTTACAGTATCTCCATTAAGTTCAACGGTAATATTTTTGCCTTTACAGGTTATTCTGTAGTGATTCCATTTTCCCGGTTCTTTTACTGCGCTGTGCGTAGGGGCAAGGTGTCCGAAAATCGCACCGCATTGCCAGGTTGGATCTGCATTGGCCCATTTTTCACTGAAATCATCTGTAATCTGGATTTCTACAGAGTTTGGAATCCAGTTGTCACGGTCGGAACAATAAACAAGAACACCACTGTTGGCTCCCGGTTCGTTCATGAAATCAAGTTCAAGAGTGAAATTTTCGTATTCATTGTCGCTAAATATAACTTTGTCTTCATTAGCTGTTAAAATTCCGTTTTTAAAAGTCCATACTCCTTTATCGTATACTGCGTTTGAAAGATCAGGAAGAAAAAGATTTCCATAGTGAGCATAAGGGGTATTTGTTGTTTTACCGGAATAAGTACCCGTGTTACAGGAAACAGAAATTAAAAGTAATAATAAAGAGCAAAATAAAAGTGTTTTATTTTTCATAATTTATGATTTTTACTTTATTTATGCATTGAATATAACGCTTTTTTAGTTTTGTAACTGAAAAAT
>JAADEM010000172.1 GCA_013153405.1 Chlorobiota bacterium | reverse complement strand
GTATAATTATATGGGTGCAGAGGGCACGAAATAAAGACCTGATAGAAACGAAATAACTGTAAACCTGAAAAATATTAAGATATGGATCTTGTAAATATATTTGTCAAGTCGATTTTTATTGATAATATGGTTTTTGCATACTTTCTGGGAATGTGTTCATACCTTGCTGTATCAAAAACCGTAAAGACATCGTTCGGATTAGGAATTGCAGTTGTTTTCGTTTTGGGAATAACTGTGCCGGTAGATTTTTTACTTTATAAGTATGTACTTTCCGAAGGAGCACTTTCATGGTTGGGTGAGGGATTTAAAGATGTTGATCTGAGCTTTCTCAGTTTTATTATGTTTATTGCTGTTATTGCTTCAATGGTTCAACTTGTTGAGATGGTTGTTGAAAAGTTTGCTCCGGCCCTCTATTCAACATTGGGTATATTTCTGCCGCTTATTGCAGTGAACTGTGCTATTCTTGGCGGTTCATTATTTATGCAGGAAAGAGGCTACGAGACATTGGCTGAAGCTACGGCCTTCGGGTTAGGTTCGGGTATTGGCTGGTTGCTTGCCATTGTTGGTATTGCCGCCATTCGTGAAAAACTGCGTTACTCCGATGTGCCGGCACCTCTCAGGGGACTGGGAATTACGTTTATCGTTACCGGTTTAATGGGTATCGCCTTTATGAGCTTTATGGGTATTAAATTATAAGAATAAAGAGATAGAATAATGGTTTTATTATCAGGACAGAGTACTGTAATTACAGTTAGTGTTATCGTCTTTTTAATTGTCACTCTTCTTTTGGTTTCAATATTGCTTTATGCCAAAAAGAAACTGACTCCGTCAGGAACGGTTAAAATTGATATTAATAACGGAGAAAAGGAACTGGAAGTTGAGGCCGGTGGTACATTACTGGCTACATTGGGTGAAAATAAGATTTTTCTTCCTTCGGCCTGCGGTGGCGGCGGAACATGCGGTATGTGCCGTTGTCAGGTGCATGAGGGGGCAGGATCAATCCTTCCCACCGAAACGGGATTTTTTACCCGTAAAGAACAGGCAGAAGACTGGCGTCTGGCATGTCAGGTAAAGGTGAAAGAAGACATTAAAATGGAAATACCGGAAGAGATTCTGGGAATTAAGAAGTGGGAGTGTGAAGTTATTTCCAATAAAAATGTTGCTACCTTCATTAAGGAGTTTGTTGTTAAGCTTCCGGAGGGTGAAAATCTTAACTTCCGGTCAGGTGGATACATTCAGATTGATGTGCCTAAGATAGATGTTGATTTTAAAGATATAGAAGTAGAAGAAGAGTATCGTGAAGACTGGGAAAAAATGGGATTGTTTAATCTTAAAATGCATAATCCCGAACCTACTTACCGTGCTTATTCAATGGCTAACCATCCGGCCGAAGGCAATATTGTAATGCTTAATGTGCGTATTGCCACTCCGCCTTGGGACAGGGAAGCAGGTAAGTTTATGAATGTGAATCCGGGTGTTTGCTCATCATATATTTTCTCAAGAAAACCTGGCGACAAAGTTATGATATCCGGACCATATGGTGAGTTCTTTATTAAGGATACCGACCGTGAAATGATGTTTATAGGTGGCGGTGCCGGTATGGCTCCAATGCGTTCGCATATCTTCCATCTGTTCCATACCGAAAAAACCAAGCGTAAAGTTACCTTCTGGTATGGTGCCCGTTCAAAGAAAGAGATTTTCTACGAAGATCATTTCAGGGATATAGAGAAGAAATTTGACAACTTTAAATTTACCATTGCACTGAGTGAGCCTTTGCCTGAAGATAACTGGAAAGGAGATGTCGGATTTATTCATCAGGTTATTTACGATAATTATCTGAGTAAACACGAAGAGCCTGAAGATATCGAATACTATCTCTGCGGTCCTCCTATGATGATTGCAGCTGTTACAAAGATGCTTTATGACTTAGGAGTGCCTGATGAGATGGTAATGTTTGACGATTTTGGTTCATAATAAATAAATTTTAAGAGAAAAAACCGCCGGCCATTTTGGTCTGCGGTTTTTTCTTGTATATCGGTCTGTGAACATGTGATTTTAACTTGTATGGGGGCTCTTTAGTTCAGCGATTTTATTGCTTCCTGACGACCAGTCAGGGATGAATATCGTAAAATATGGAGAGCTTATGTGTCAGAGTTGTTTTTACCTTAGTTTTACGACACTACTTGTTCGTTGTTTCTGCCATATGCGAAAAACAGGGGCTTTGGCCGGCTATGAATTTTAATGATTCCGGAATTTCTGTTGTTCCGGAAATTTTTACTGAATAATTACTGGTTCTTTGTGGATAATTGTAATAGTCAGGGAGACAGGGAGTAAGCATGCATGTTGTTGGCTGGGAATAAGTATTACAGGTTGCAATGGTTATCATAGCAGATTTGATTACAGTTGCTGAAGAAATTTTAAACTTCTATATTAGCAGTGTATTTCCGTTTTTTTTAATAGGGAAACAACATAACGGATGAAAAAATATTATTTCATACTGCTGACGCTTACAGTTCTTTTTCTTAACTCATGCGGAGAGAAATCAAAAAGCTATTTTCGTGATGAGGGGTTGATATTTGGCACAACATATCATATCATTTATGAATATTCAAAAGATATTCATAACGATATAAAAAAAGAGCTTGATGATTTTAACATGTCACTTTCAACATATGAGAAAAACTCGGTTATTAGTAAGGTGAACAGAAACGAAGATGTTGAACTTGACAATTATTTTATCAGATGTTTTAAAAAAGCCAAAGAGGTATCGGAAAAAACAGAAGGAGCCTTTGATATTACTGTAGCACCATTGGTAAATGCCTGGGGATTCGGATTTTCAAAGAAGGACAGCGTTTCGAAAGAGTTAATTGACAGCTTAATTTGCTTTGTCGGAATGGATAAGGTACGTCTTACAGAAGGTAAAATAGAAAAAAAGTATCCGGAAATAATGCTTGATGCCAGTGCAATAGCCAAAGGATACGGAGTTGATGTTGTTGCAGAGTATCTTGAGTCGAAAGGAATCGAAAATTATCTTGTGGAGATAGGTGGTGAAATCAGAGTGAACGGTAAAAATGCCAAAGGAACAGCCTGGAGGGTAGGGATTGATAAGCCTATAGATGATCCTGAAGTCTTGCATCGTGAGCTTCAGGAAATAATTCAGTTGTCATCAGGGGCTCTTGCCACGTCAGGAAATTATCGTAACTTTTATATCAAGGACGGGAAAAAATATGCACACACCATTGACCCGAAAACAGGTTATCCGGTTCAGCATGAACTTTTGAGTGCTTCGGTTTATGCTCCCGACTGCATGACTGCTGACGCATATGCAACAGCCTTTATGGTTCTCGGACTTGATAAAGCGAAAAAAATAGTTGAAAATACACCTGAACTTGAAGCATACTTTATTTACCGTGGGGAAGGTACCGATACGTTGCAGGTGTTTTATACAGAAGGGCTTGGGGAAATGATAGTGAAGTGAGGCCGGTTTGTTAATGCTTTAGCAAGAAACTGTTCGAAAGATTCAGTTAAAAAATGAATAAAAGTTTTGTGTAAACTCACAATTTTTATCTTTTTTATCTGTTTGTGTATAACTTTCATACAGTAGCCGGTGTATAAGGTCTGATATATGTTGATTTACCGGTATGTTTTTGATTTGTAAAGCAATTCCGGTTATATTATGGTATCTGGATTTTATGCAGTCTTTTAAAAGCAGGAAAAAACATTAGCAAAGGGTAACCTTTGGCAAGGTTATTCGTAAAAGTAAAGAAATTAAAAAAAGTGTTTACAGGCCTTAATTAGTGGTAGTAACCCGTAAATATAGAGTAATGCTCAGTTACTCAGGGGAAACGAGGTTGGCTGGATCAGTTGCTATCAAATATTGAAACACAAACCATTCTAACATCCTAAGAAAAGCTATGATGGGATTATAGTTATTACAATTATTAATTATTGTAATAATTTATATGTCTTATCTGTTTTTTTATTTATTCGGTATATATGAATACTATGATTATATATATGATATTATTATAATGATTTGTTAAATCTAAACTATGAAAAAGATTACTCTCGCTTTTATTGCTATCATTACGTTTGCATTTTCAAACTTTTTTCAAACAGTAAATGCACAAACTTGTGATGAAAATAATTTTGGAACAATATGGACGCATATCCCCAATTTTGACGGAGATGACTCATATTTTAAATTATCATTGGTTAATAGTAGTGATGATTACAATTTTGTCACTAATTATCTGAATGGTGATTTTACTATTGATTTATGGATAAAGCCTACTTTTCCGGCATCATCTACAGAAAAATACACGATTTTTACTGTAGGAGACTGGGATGATGGGTATCATTGTATTTTTTGGCGATTTGTTCCTTTGGGAGACGATGAATGGGAAATAAATATTTCTGACGGACCTGGTGAAGCTACAGATATGTATTATAATATAGATTACCAGAAAGATTATCAGGATAAATGGGTACATCTTGCAATTACCTTTAATGATGCTACAAATGATTTAAGGATGCTGGTTAATGGTAATTTTGTGGCAAGCGTAAATTATGATTTCCAGGGTTCATCACACTGGCATTGTACATTTATGGGGGAGAATATTGCCAGAAACTGGGATTTCAGAGGGTATGCTTCGGCCATAAGGGTATGGAATACTAATTTATCAGATGATGATATACATTATGTTTATGACAAATGGTTTACCATGGAAGAACAGATGATTGATTCTGAACGTCATTTGTTTGGTAATCTACAGTTTAATATGTTCACCGAAAGGTCATCTGAAAATCCGTCTGATTTACCAAAAATACACTCATTGGTAAACAAAGGCAATATTTACATAGAAGAGGGGGGAATAGTATACAGTACTGATGTGAATAACCCTACCAGACCGCCACGGCCTATATTTATTGAATATACGAGAGAATGTAGTAGTATCAGATTTGACTGGTACAATTCAGCTGAGTTTCATGGGGTATATGACGTATATCGGGATGGTGTTTTACGCTGCCGTACATCCGATATGTATTTTGTAGACGATGAGGTTGAAGCCGGTGTTACTTATGATTATATGATTCAGGCATTGTGGTACAATCCGAATGATCCTTTGGGATTTAATGACGGTTATTATGATTCGGAAGATGATTATCATGCAAGTGTATCATCAACGTCATATAAACAGGTGACTAATTTTATTATTACGGATGATGCTACTATGAATAATTGTAACGGGCAGGTTAAACTGAAATGGACAAAGCTTGACTCAACCCCCGTAAACTATTATATAAAATGCAGAACAGATACAGGAGTCTTTAATACTATAGCTGATAGTATAGATCCCGACATAGATTATTTTACTCATAATGTATCTCCTGATTCCTTGGGGCTTGAACTTACCTATGTTATTGATGCAGGTGGTGATGGTTGCGAGAACTTCAGTGATGAAGTTACCGGGCTTGCCAATATGGTTTGCTCAACAGAACCTATGAACCCCAATGCTGTTGTTGATGGTGATAATATCAGGGCAACATGGGATTATACACAGTCAGGAGCTCCGGCAACAGCTTTCAGAATTTACAGGAGTATGGAAGGGGGAGGCTATGACCTTATGTTTAACGAAATTGATGTAGATGAAAGAGAATTTGTGGATACAACTGCAAAAATGTGTATAGAGTATTCATATAAGATAGAAGCATATAACTCCTGTGGTTCCGAGAATGCTATTTCAGTTGCAACACCGGTTGCAAAAATCCCGGTTAAATTTGATAATATCTTTACCTATACAGATGATGCCGGAAATGAGAAAGCCTATTTTGATGCTTCAAAAGGATACTATAACAACAGGGTGGAATTAGACTGGGATGTGAACCCGGATAAAAAGGCTGATATTGAACGATATGAGATCTACAGGCGGAAAACAGATGAATCAAACTTCGTACAAGTTACTTATATCGATAATGCTAATGCTACTAATTATATAGATGAAAATGTTGAAGCAAACCAGATGTATGAGTACCTTATCAGGGCTACAGGGCATTGCGGAGTAGATGAAAAAATATCTGATACCCTGAAAACTGTAGGGTTCAGGACAAGTACAGGAATTGTAAGTGGTAAAATTACATTTACGGGAGGTAATACAGTAGCGGATGTTGAAGTACAGGTAAGTACTGATAATCCGGTTACTACATCCAGTATGTACTTTGACGGGCTTAACAATGTGATGTGCGTGGATCCTATGGATGATAACTATCTTGATTCTGTTGCTTACAATCCCCTATCTTTTGAAGCATGGATAAGGCCAAAAGAGTCTATGTCAGGAGATAAGAAGGTTATATTTTCCGTGGACAGTTTACTTTTTAATCTTTACCTCTCAAATATGCATCCGGTATTGGTATTGAATAATACAACGTACGGAAATGACCAAACGCCGTTGGCTATTGCTACTTCCGATACAGTGCTGGATGCAGAGGCATGGTATCATATAGCTTTTTCATTGGATCCGGTTGCGGGAGAAATAAAACTTTACCTGAATTCAGAATTAATAGCCTCGGATACCTACACGCCTGTTATTCCATGGTGTCAATCAGACATGAAGCTTGTTCAGATCGGAGGTAGTGTGGTTACTTCTTCTAATTACGCTTTTTATGGTAATATAGACGAGGTTCGGCTGTGGCATAAAGTGCGTACTCAGGATGAAATACGCAATGATTATAAACGTTATTTGACAGGAAAAGAAGACAGTATCCTTGCTTACTGGCACTTTGATGAAAATTATGGTGATTATACTTACGATATTTCCCGTAATGGACAGGAATTTAATAAATGTAATCTGCGGGCATATTCAGATACCAGCAGCACTGATAAATTTACACCACAATGGTCATCTCAGGTTCCTGCATTTGAGCAATTGCATCCGGCAGGTATTTCTGATGAAAAGGGTAATTATGTTGTTGACGGAATACGTTATGCCGGAGAAGGGCAAATCTATAATGTGTCTCCGTCATATGGTGTTCATGAGTTTGATCCTTCTGATGTAAATGTCTTTATTAGTGACAATAACCCTGTGCATAATAGTATTGACTTTACAGATATATCATCATTCAGAGTTACCGGCTCAGTGACTTATGAGAATACAAATATGCCAGTTGCTGACTGTTATGTGAAAATTGACGGAAAATATATTAATGGTGAGGATAATACAGTAATAAAAACTGACCAAAACGGAGCATTTGACATTCAGGTACCTATCGGAGAGCATTATCTTTCTGTTGAGAAATACGGACATACATTTGTGTCGGCATATTATCCTGAAAAAGCAAATGACTCAACTATTGTAAAACACTATTTTAATGAGCCGATATATGGTGTTAAGTTTTATGACAACACACTGGTAAAACTGGCTGGAAAAGTAGTCGGGGGAGCAGTGGAGGATGCCAAACCGTTAGGTTCTAATGTGAATCCAACCAAAAATAATCTTGGGGTATGTCAAATCACATTTACCACAACGAAAGGGTATATGTTACAAAACGGCAAAACAGATACAACGATTTACACCAACTCAAATACAGGAATGTATGAAATAGAGTTGTGTCCCGAATCGTATATTATCTCAACAGTTAAAATAGGAACAAAATATAACCTGTTGAAAGATAATGAAGCTGAAACCGTTTCAATGGATGATTGTTTTACAAAACAATATACCGTGGATACGGTAACCAATGAGGGAATTACTTCGTTAGATACTGTTTTTGAATATAATAAGCAAAAAGACTGGATTTACCGTTCAACACCTGAAATAACAGTAAAAGATATTAGTGGCTCAGAGTTGCTTGGCGATTCTCTTTTTATAGTTAATCCGGGTAATGAGATTTCTACTACAATAAAAATAGCCTCAGATACCGGAAGTGTTTACTATGCATTCGGACATCCTGTTTTCAGCCAGGAAAAGCATTACGGTTTTATTATTAATGCATTTGAGCGTTATGAAAACAATGATAATGATGATGTCGATACAGTTCCTGTTATCGATGGCAATGTTGTCATTATTAATGAATGTGCCAATAATCAAAATCTGAATTCCCTGTCTTTAAATGAAAATGGTGAAGTCGTTTATGATTTCTTTGGCGGACTTCCTAATATATCAAGCCCATATACAAAAAAGATCGAGATAAAGTTGAATATCGGAGAAGATTATTACGATTGGAGTGAGTCGCCTCTGTACGGATATGTGGCAGGTAATATTCCAACAGGTAATAATTTCGTTTCTGAAGGGCCTACATCCGTCGATTTTATATTACGTGATCCTCCGGGGTCTGATAGTTATTCTTATCTTGAAGAAAGCACTGAATTTACAAAATCATGTGTAACAACTGTCACAAGAGAAGAAAGCGGTACAGACTGTTTAACTTTTCACTATGGAGCAGAAATTACAACTAGTGCCGGAGGAATAGGTTTCTCTATTCAAACCACTTTCGAAAATGAGAATGATGTATCATTCATATTTGAACATTCCAACACATGGGGTAATGTAACCGAAACTACAGAAACAATGTCATTTAATCAATCTGTTTCAACAAGCAGTGACCCTGCTTATGTAGGAGATATGGGAGACCTGTTTTTTGGACATAGTACAAACTTAATTTACGGTCTTTCAGATTTTATAACAATCATTGGTATCAATGATGTCCCTTCTGATGCTGAGGTTATTGATACTATCACTGTTGATACGACAGATTATGTGTTATTGAAAAAACAAGGTTTAAATATCGGAAGCAAGTTAAGTACAACTTTTATCTATACTCAAAATCATATAATTAACTATCTTATACCAAACCTTGTTATGTTGCGGAATATGGCATATGATCGCAACAAGGAATTTTATACATTAAATATAACAGATTCAGAAAGTGAGGAGTATCTTTCGAATAACGATGATTCATTTATATGGGGAGATGCAGCATCAGATGACAAATTTGACGGACCATCTTATGTTTTTGACAATTCTTCAAACCAGGATATAGTTGACAGTGTGAGATATTATAATAATCAAATAATATCTTGGCGTAATACACTGGCATTAAATGAAAAATGTAAGATAAACGGAGAAGTATATGATCAATATCCCAGAAATATTTCTTTTGATGCAGGTAGTAATTACGAAGGAAGTGTAACTGTTGATACAACCGGAACAACAACAAAAACCTATGAGTTTATGCTTGCTCCTTCCCTGGCTGCAAATCTGGGCTTCTCAATTAATAAGTACGGCTTTTCACTTAGTATTGAAGAAGGATATTCATATACAGAGAACACAGAAGAAACAGTGGAACAAACTAATGAGCAGACTGTTGGTTTTGTTCTTGAAGACGGAGACCAGGGGGACTACTTTTCACTTGATATCAGAAAAGATGTAACAGCAGGTTTCGGTCCGGTATTCCTAACCCGTGGAGGACAATCTTCATGTCCGTTTGAAGGAGCCTCTTATACTCAGTTTTATGAGCCGGGAAAAATTATTAATCAGGCAACCATGCAAATTGAAGTGCCTGCAATATCAGTTGATAATAATATTGTTGCGGGAGTTCCTGAAAATATACCGGCAACATATAATCTTGCGTTATCAAATAATTCGGAAACCGGTGACGATGGTTGGTACTCAATTTCGGTTGATGCGGCATCAAACCCTTACGGAGCAAAGATATATATTGACGGGGATCCTGCTACTTCTGAAGGTAAATCTATTTTGATACCTGCAGGACAAACTGTTTACAAAACACTTACAATCGAAAAAGGACAACCGGATGTTAATGTGTATGACAGTATAATAGTTATTCTGCACTCTCTGTGTCAGTTTGATCCGACAGATGATGTTGAAGATATTGCAGATTCAGTTTATTTGTCAGCATATTTCGAACCGGCTTGTACCACTGTGGACTTTAAAGACATATATGATCAGTGGATTGCCAATAAGTATAATAATGATACTCTTACTTTTGAAATTACCAATTATGATCTGAACAGCAGTAAGTTCAATAATATTGCATTCCAATATGCAAAACCGGGTGGCCAGAAAGTGAACCAGATGATATTTTATAAGGATGAAGATGATTATAATGATGCCGATGAACCAAAAACATGGTTGGCTTCTCAGGCAACTGTAAGTTATAATTTCCCATTGAGTGATTTAACAGACGGTAATTATGAGTTATACCTGAAGACTGTGTGTGACGATGGCTCTGAATATGTTACTGATCCATTGACAGGAATTATCGACAGGGTGTCGCCGAGGGCCTTTGGTAATCCGCAGCCTGCTGATGGCGTGCTTGATCCTAATGATAATATAAGTTTGCTTTTCAATGAAGAGATTGATGCCGGAGATTTGTATGCTCATCCCGATTATATCAGGGTTACAGGAATTCCTAACGGTACAGACCTGATTGATAACGAGTATCTGCTGCACGATGCCAGTGTGCATTTTGACGGGGAAAATGATAATTTAACGGTTAATAGTGAGATAAACTTAAATAATACTTCATTTACCGTTGAGTTCTGGGCAAAAAGAGAAGCCAACGGCCGGGAGTGTATGATATCACTGGGTGATGCTGACAATGGCTTATGGATAGGTTTTGATAATTCTGATAAGTTTGTTTTTAAACTCGGTCAGGTAACTGTTACGTCGTCATCATCATATACATCGTCGGATGACTGGGTATTTTATTCGTGTGTTTTCCATGTTGCGGATGCTTCTACCGATGCCGGTATGACTATGTATGCTCTGTCGGGGCAGGGAACAGAAATGAAATACCAGGATAACGGAGGCTATTTCGATGCATCAGGTACTTTGACGGCAGGCTATTGTTTTAGTGACGGTTCTGCATTTAAAGGTAATATTCATGAGTTGAGAATATGGAATGTTTACAGAGTTGAAAATGAAATAACGTCTCAAAAATCACTTATCTTAAATGGTTATGAATTAGGTCTTCTTAATTTGTGGCATCTTAATGAAGCAGACGGAGCGTATGCTAACGATATTGCTTCGGGAAAAACAGCAGAAGTTAATGCATCATGGCAGGTTAGCCGTGATGGAAAATCTTTGAGCTTTGATGGTACAGGTTATGCAACTGCGCCTGCCGATAAGATGATATTTGATAATCAGAGTGACTTTACTATTGAGTTTTGGTTCAAAGCACAGGCAACAGGAAACGATATGTGCCTGTTTTCAAATGGTAAAAGTGATGGTTCGTTAAGTTCCAATGCCTGGTCTGTAATTATCAAGTCTGATAAATCAATTCAGGTACGCAACAATGGTGACTCTGTTTCTTTTGATGCTTCCCGTTATCTTGATAATAGCTGGCAGCATTTTGCCCTGACTCTTAATCGTTACGGATACTTAACGTTGTTAATGAATGGTGAAGCCGTGAAAACCGCTCAGGGAAGTGAATTCGGTGGTTTTGGTGCTGACAGGGTGGTTCTCGGTGCATACTGGTCGGAGCTTGATGATGTATATTCTGATCTGCTTACAGGTAATATTGATGAGTTCCGTGTGTGGAACAAGGTGAAAACAGCAAAACAGGTTAATACATACAGGAATCAGGCATTGAAATGTGACGAGTTCGGATTAAAGGCATATTATTCTTTTGAAGATGTTTCAAATCCAGATCCGACAGTATCGACAGAAACTCTTGCTAACATGACTAAAGATGATGAAGCTGTTGCCGGAGATTTAACTTTGACCGGAGGTGTTAATTTTGATACCGAAAGTCCGAAAATTAAACTGCAGGGAGCTGAGGTTGAATTGCCGTTCACATATATTGTTAATGATGACAATGTTATTATTGAACCGTCGATGTCTGATGCCGATATTGAAAAAACGGTTCTTAATGTTTCTGTAAAGAATGTAAAAGACATGCATAACAACAGAATGGCATCTACAGTCAACTGGTCATTATTTGTAAACCGGAATCAGTTAGTCTGGAGCGAAAAGAGTATTGATATAGAAAAATATATTGATGAAGAAAAATCCTTTACCGTTGATGTTGTCAATCAGGGAGGTATTAGCCAGAACTGGCAGATAGAGAATGTTCCCGATTGGATGGAGGTAGATATTACTCAGGGAACTCTTGACCCATTAACCAGTCAGACTGTTAATGTAACTATTAAGTCGCAGGTGAATCTTGGTATTTATAACAGAAATATATATCTGGTTTCATCAATGGGATTTAAAGAAAAGTTAAACATTAATTTGACGGTTAAGGCACATGAGCCGGACTGGACCGTTACACCTGCTGATTATAATTATTCGTTGAATGTTATTGGCCAGCTTAAGATCGAAGGAGTGGTTTCAACTGATATTAACGATATTGTTGCTGCATTTATCAATGGTGAATGCCGTGGTGTTGCAAATGTAAGTTACATCGAAAGCGGTAATATGTATCTGGTATTTATGGATGTATATGATAATAATGTATCAGGCGGAGATATCGAATTTAAAGTATTTGATGCTAGTACGGGAGAGGTATACAGCGATGTGTCACCGGTTCTGGCATTCCAGTCTGATAAAATGTACGGATCATCATCAGAGCCTGTTATTATTGATGCATCACAAAGTATTGAACAGTATGTTGCTCTTAATAAAGGTTGGTCATGGGTATCGTTTGATGTTTACAGCAATGAATACAATGATGTAAACAAAGCATTGGAAGGAATGAAAGCAACTCAGGGTGATGTGATAAAATCTTCGGATTCATATGCTCAATATTCAAGTTCAGGTAGTTGGGAAGGTACTCTGGCAGGAGTTAACTACAAAGAAATGTATAAGATAAAGTCAGCTCAAGAGCAAATACTTACCATGTCAGGTATGAAAGTTATATCTGATACCGTAACTATTGATGTTGTAAAAGGATGGAACTGGATCGGTTATCCGTCACAAAATCAGATAAGCATTGCCAATGCATTATCAGCTCTGAATCCGCAGGCCGGTGATCTTATTAAGTCGCAACAACGATTTGCTGTTTATGATGATATTCTCGGATGGTTGGGTAGCCTCGACTATTTAAAACCATCGCTTGGATATATGCTTTATTCGGGTAAGGATGGTATTGTGAAATATATCGGAAACTTAAAAGGCTCATTCTCTGATAATGAAGATGTGCTGCCGGATATTATCGTTACGGCCGATAATATGACAATGATTGCAGAAATATCTGGAGATAACGGTAATGATTATCAGCTTGAAGCATATAGTCAGGGACAGCTTTGTGGATATGCAGAACCTGTAACGGTTGGAGACAGAAACCTCTATTTTATTACAATAAATTCTAATTCCGGTAGTGTTGTTTCATTCAAAGTAAAAGATGACAATAATACTTATGACGCAGATGAACATATAACATTTGTGCCGAATAATAATGCCGGAACAATAGATAAGCCTTTTATAATCTCAATAAATGCTGATGAAATAACAGATGATTTGTCAGAATCAGAATGTGTTGTAACTCCTAATCCTTTTGTAGATAAGTTAAACATTGATATAAATGTTTCTGAAGATCAATCAGCTGTTATTGAGCTGTATAATGTGTCGGGAGCCAAAGTGCTGATGAAAGATAATGTTATGTTAAAAGCCGGTTTAAATAAATTTACACTCACTGATGAAATTTCTCATCTGAAAACAGGAGTGTATGTTTTAAAAATAAAAACATCTGACGGTGAATCGGTATTTAATGTTGTTAAAGGTAAATAATTAAGTTTAAGAGAATTATTTAATAAAAAAATAAACTAAAACTAATGAGGAGGTTAATTATATCAATAATAATGATTTTGCCCACAATTCTGTGGGCTCAATCATGGTCTGTTAATAGTTCGGATTATCAGTTTTCAATGAGTGTGACAGGTGTAGTTGACTCGAACCAGGTGGCAGAACTTAAAGATTGTTGGCTTGGTGCTTTTGTGGGTGATGAATGCAGAGGTGTTGTTGAGGCTACTGAAACCAGTGATGGAAGTTATATGTTTTTTCTTACTGTTTATTCCGATTCTGTTTCAGGAGAGGATATATATTTCAGGTTTGAAGATGACAGTCAGCAGCAATATGACTTATCGGAAAAAATAACATTTTTATCTGATGTGATTTACGGAAGTCCTGATAATCCTTTTGTGTGGCATTTTGAAAATATTTACCGGCCAACCGATTTTATATTCTTTTCCTGCGAGAATCAGGTGGGTGCAACAAATATTAATTATGAGAGATATGCAATTACTATTAATATGGCTGCAGAAATTGACTTAACATCGTTAGTTTCAAATTTTGTTACAGCCGAAGGTGCAACGGTTTATTGTGATGATGTGGAACAGCAGAGCGGTGTTACAGTAAATGATTTTTCAATTCCCGTTGTTTATGATGTAGTAAATGGAAATGACTCTTCCGAGTGGACGGTCAGGGTTAATAGTTTAGATGGTATTGAGGAGCATCTATATGCAGGGATTAAAGTTTATCCCAATCCTACATCCGGTATTGTAAATGTTGATTTATCCGATATTTTTTCCGACAGGCTTCCTGTTGTAATTACAGATATTAACGGAAAATGTATATTAAAAACAACAACAGAAAATATTGATATCTCAGATGTTCCTGATGGTGTTTACTTTATGAGTATAATTACACAAGACGGAATGTTTGTGTCGAAAATATTGAAAAGAAAATAGGAACGGAATTAAAACTAGCTGTTAAAAAAATGAAGAGGATGTCCAAAAGGTAAAACCTTAACGTCATTGCGAATCCCGTTTTACGGGATGAAGCAATCTCCGAACAGTTGAGATCGCTTCTTTCCCGAAAAAAATCGGGACAAGTTGCTCGCGCTTATCGCGATGACGCCGGTATTCCGTCATATCCTCATTATGCCGTAAAAATTTGGATGAATTCCACCAATGACAGAATTGCTTAAAGCATAGATTGTCAGCAGGACTTATACGTCATTGCGAA
>JAADEM010000008.1 GCA_013153405.1 Chlorobiota bacterium | reverse complement strand
AACAGAAAGTAAAAACGATGAAAATTACAGATTTTACCTTCTTCGGACTGCATCGTGCCGCTTTACTGATGAATGATTATGGTTTAAAAGAGGTTTCAGATAAATTATTGAATTATTTAAAAGAAACTTCCGTAGATTCAAAAACACAAGGGGTGTACTGGAAACAGAATCTTGATGACTGGGGCTGGTTCAGCTCAAAAGTGGTGAATCATGCAGGAGCATTGGAAGCATTTAACAGATTAAAACCCAACGATCAGAAGTTCATTGAAGACATGAAAATCTGGCTGATTACGCAGAAAGAAGTGAATTCATGGGGAAGCTCAAGAGGAACTTCGGAAGTTATTTTTACGATTTTAAATTCAGGAAAATCATGGACGAATGCGGAAAGTGATAAAGCAACCATTGTTTGGGGCGGAAAAGAGCTTCAGCCACAGACTCAGGCAACGGGTTATGTGAAATCTACCGTGAAATCGGATGTTTTAGATAAGAATTTAGCCACAGTTACGGTAACAAAACCGGGAGCAGGAATTGTTCAGGGAGGTTTGTTCTGGCAGTATTACGAAGATTTGGATAAGATAAAATCTTCCGAGAATTACCTGTCCATAACCAAAGAACTGTACAGAAAAATAAAAACCGTGAATGGGGAAGAATTGCAAAAAATCACTACTGAAACTCCGTTAAAAGTGGGCGATAAAGTTACGGTACGAATGATTTTAAACACGGATCGACCGATGGAATTCATTCACGTCAAAGACATGAGAGCAGCAGGATTTGAGCCTTTGGATGTACTTTCGGTGTATCAGTGGAAAAATGGTTTGGGCTATTATCAGTCGACCAAAGATGCTTCCACGAATTTTTATATTGAACAGATACCGAAAGGAAAATACGTTTTTGAGTATGATTACCTCGCCAATGCATCCGGAATATTCTCAAACGGAATTACAACAATTCAGAATTATTACGCGCCACAGATGAATGCACATACAAAAGGAAGTAATGTGATGATTTCGGAATGATTTGTTTACAAATGATAAAACGGTAAAAATGATATTTTAAGAAGTGTTTTTGTTCTGCTCAGATTTTTAACAATTGAGACATTTATTATAAAACCTGTTTAAACAGATCCTTGATTATGAAATAATTTTTCGGAGCATTAGTAATAATATATTGATATTACTTTAATATTCAATTTATAACCGAGCAATACTTTTGTCAAAAATAATTAAACTGAAATTATGATGAGAAAAAGTACAGTATTGGTTTTATTAGCTTCATCTGTTGCAGCCTCTGTTTTTTTTGCTTGTAAAGATGATGATAACACAACATCTCCCGACGAAACGATAGAATTCAAAAACCGGTCGGTTACTCCGTCCTTTGTTAAAATGGGTTCTGATTTTTCAGGAGTAGGGGTTTACACTTTGGTAAGTAGTGAAGATGTTATTCCAAATTCCGGAAATATGGTTTATGGTGGAGCTCCTGACGGTCAGGGTTTCATTAAAAATCCAGATGGAAGTGGTTACATAATGGTGACTAATCACGAAAATACATGGGCGGTATCCAGATTGTATTTAGACAAAAAACTAAACATCACCAAAGGTGAATATATTGTAAATTCTGATGGTGGTGGGTTCAGACTTTGTTCTGCTTCTATGGCTACTCCGGAAATTCATGGTTTTGGTCCAATGTTTTTAACAGCAGGTGAGTCTAATGTGAATGCAATGTGCCATGCTATTGATCCTTTAGCTGCCGCAATGCCATCAAACAATACAAGAACGAAGCCAGCTATGGGAAAAATGAGTGCTGAGAACTATGTCCCTCTAACGAAAAATGCTTACCCCGGAAAAACGGTGGTTATTGTTGGCGAAGATGCTTCCAACGGACAGGTTTATTTATATGTTTCCAACACAGTTGGAGACTTGGATAATGGTAAATTATATGTTTTAAGAAGAACAGATTTAAACCAGATTGAAACTTCAATGACATGGAATAACAATTACCCGGTAGAGTTTGTAGAGGTACCCAATGCCAAAAACTTAACCGGGACTGAAATTGAAAACCTAAATTCAAGTCTTAAATCGATACAGTTTGCCCGTGTGGAGGATTTGGATTACCGAAAAGGTTCAGCTACTAACAACAGAGAGATCTATTTCACAGCTACCGGTGTAAGTGGTTCTACCGAGAAAACATATATGGGAAGAGTTTATCAGTTAAAACTGGATGCCAATGATCCACTTAAAGGAACGCTAAAAATTATTGCGAACGGGGATGTTTCACCTTCCGGAGCTAACGTAAAAGGGACTGATATTATTAATCCGGATAACCTGTGTGTTACAGAGAATTATGTATATATTCAGGAAGATGGAGACTCTTATTGGCCGGAAGCAACGCATAATTCATTGATATGGCAGTATAATATTGCAACCGGAACCAAAAAAGTATTCATGGATATGAGACACAGAGATGCGGATATGTTAGGAACTAAGTATAATCCTGCAAGTGATACCAAATATGGTCTTTGGGAACACGGTGCCATGGTTGATATTTCTGATGTAGTAGGAGTTCCCGGTACGTTTACCATCAATGTACATGCACACTCTTGGGTAGAAGGAGATAAATTTTTAAATCCTAGTAAAGCGATTTCAGTTCAGCCTTATAAGGCAGGAGGACAAACGCTTATCCTGAAAAATGTACCCAGATAAAATATCATTTATTTTTTAGAAAAACTTTCGCTTATTTAAATTGAGCGAAAGTTTTTTATTTATACTAACAAAAGTAAAATAATGCTTAGAACGATAATTATACTGCTATTTTTAGCTACTGTTTTTTCATGTACGGATAAAGGACACCAGACTTTTGAGAACAAATTAAGAACAACTGTTTTAAAAAAGATAGATACACTAAGTAATACTTTAACAGAATTGGAAGGCACGAGAAGTCAAAAAGAACTCATTTTAAACTTTAAAAAAGCAAGGAAAGAATACAAAGAAATAGAACCCTTTGTAGAGTACTATTTTCAAGGTCTTTCAAGAAGAATAAACGGTCCCGCTCTACCAGAAATCAAAACGGATGATAATATTGTAAACGATGCAGCGGGTTTTCAGGTAATAGAAGAGATAATTTTCAATGATCCCACAAACAGAAACGAACTAAAAAAGCAGATTAATATTTTAAAGACAGATTTAAAATTTGTTCATCAGAATTTTAAAGATTTACCCATTCAAAATCATCATTTTTACGAATTGATG
>JAADEM010000157.1 GCA_013153405.1 Chlorobiota bacterium | reverse complement strand
GACGCTGATGTTCCGTCATTTACTCATTATGCCCCAAAATTTGGGGTGAATTCTCGGAATGACGACTTTTTGGACATCCTCAAGACTCGTTAGCTCAATACTTTACGTAAAATATTGTAAAAGGGGGTAAGGTAAAACCATATTTATCCCAAATTGGTCGTTAGGAAGCGATGAAATCGCTGAACTAAAGACCTCATGCGGGTTGGGGTTTATTACACTATAAAAATCACCCCGTCAGTTTAATTCTGCAGTCAAAGCATTGATGGCAAACGAAGCCAGCCAGTGACCGCCCATGTAATCGTCTCCCACAAGGTTTGGCAGCGAATAGTTTATGTGCTCATTGGCAACAGGTATAAGGTAGCTGAACTGCGGGTACTGCCCTGCCAGTCCGTACAGGCACCATGCACGGCTGAAGTTTACACCGTCGAGATGCACCATATGGCCGTCGGTGCGGTCGGAAACGATTCCGGGTTTCAGGGTGAAAACCTTGTGTGTGATTTCAGGCAGAAAACCGTTGAGCCAGCTAAGGAAGTCTTTTTCGTTAAGGACTTTTCTCATGATGTCGATCTCTTCAAGGGCAGGCGAGAGGAAGTCGTATCCCGAGGGTTCCCACCAAAGAGGATATTTCTTATCGTTAAGATAGAAGTCTTTTGCTCTTTGCGTAATTATCCTGATGAATGCAGTGTCGTTTACCGTACGGGCATAATCAACAGCAAATGAGAGACCGAAGGCAGTGTTGGTGTGTGTGCCTACACGAATGGCATACTGAAGTTTCGGCAGGTAAGCTTTATACGAGTTTACTATCAGGTCTGTCAGCGGCCGGAGGTTCTGTTCAAGCTCCCTTGCCATCGGGTCATCCCAGGTGTGAAGTTCTTCGGCCAGTTTCAGAAGCCACGCCCAGCCGTAAGTTCGTTCATACGATTTATTCAGTTTTGGTTCAAAGTATTTTACTTCCTGAAGTATTTTTTCTTTAGTGATCTGATGTGACAGCAGACTGCGAATCGAGTCAGCGTTCTTCATATCCGGAAATGTTTTTAGCAGCCGCACAAGTGACCAGTGCCCATGGACTGATGAGTGCCAGTCGAAGCAGCCGAAAAAGCAGGGATGCAGTTCACGCGGCGGTTTCAGATCGGCATCACTGGTGATAACCTGACCGAGCTTGTTTGGGTACTCCTGCGGTATGCACTTCATCGGAAGCGACGAAAGGGTTTCGGCCTGTTTAATGGTTAGTTTCGATGGTTTCTGAGCGAGGGATGCAACAGATATTAAAAAGAAGAGCAGGAAAGATGATATAATCAGTTTCATTGGTAATGAGTTTAATGTTACGAGGATGTCTAAAAAGTCGTCATTCCGAAAATTCACTCCAATATTTGAGGCATAATGAGTAAATGACGAAACATCAGCGATCTCAACAGTGCTAAGATTGCTTCACCCGTCTACCGACGGATTCGCAATGACGCTTTTAGTTGTTGAATGCTAACTCTTTAAGCAATTCCGTCATAAGTAGATTTCACCCCAAATTTTTGGGACAAAATGAGAAAATGACGGAACATTCTCGTCACTGCGATGAGCGCTAGTGAAGAAGCAGTCTCCCTCTTACCGGGGATTGCTTCACCCCATAAAATGGGATTCGCAATGACGCACAAGTCTTATTAACAATCAGCGTCTTTAGTAATTCCGTCATTGGTAACGAAGTGAAGTCTGCCTGCGCCGAAACTTCAGCAGTCAGGGAATCTCAGAATTTACAAGTGTTGAAAACCAAGAGATTGCCTGCCCGACTGCGCTGGTCTGGCGGGCTTCGTTGTTCCTCCTACCAATGACATTAAGGTTTTATTTTTTGTACATCCTCTTTGAATAAAATCCGTAGAAAATTACAAAAAAATATTCATAATGTAGTTTGCCTGAATTTTCAGAGGGAAATATATAAAAACAGAGCGGATGACTTCAGTAGTCACCCGCTCAATAATTAAGTTAATTTTTTATTTGTCAGCTGGCTTTCAGTCGTGCAAAGTTTGCTTTTTCAATCTTCTCTTTGGCAAAACCGAGCTTGATTGTTATATGCTTTTTGTTTTTCGAGGGAGCATCGAACATAGTGTCGATCATAATGGTCTCACAAATGGTTCTGATACCTCTGGCTCCAAGCTTGAATTCCACCGCTTTGTCCACAATGTAATCAAGTACCGAATCTTCAAACTCCAGTTCAATGCCATCGATACTGAAAAGCTTCTTGTACTGCTTAATAATAGCATTCTTCGGCTCGGTAAGAATCTTGCGCAGTGTTTCACGGGTAAGCGGATGCAGATATGTTATAACCGGCAAACGTCCTATAATCTCCGGAATAAGCCCGAAAGATTTCAGGTCCTGTGGTGCAATGTATTGCAGCATATTGGATGGGTCGAGCATCTCTTTACGCTTGCTTGCCTGATATCCGACTACTTTGGTGTTAAGACGCTGTGCTATCTTCTTTTCAATTCCGTCGAATGCTCCGCCTGCGATGAACAGTATGTTCTTGGTGTTTACGGGTATCATCTTCTGCTCAGGGTGCTTGCGTCCTCCCTGAGGGGGAACATTCACCACAGCACCTTCAAGGAGCTTCAAAAGTCCCTGCTGAACACCCTCTCCGGATACATCCCGTGTAATTGACGGATTGTCGCTTTTGCGGGCAATCTTATCTATCTCATCAATGAACACGATACCTTTTTCAGCAGCTTCCACATTGTAATCGGCCGCCTGAAGCAGACGTGTCAGAATACTTTCGATATCTTCGCCCACGTATCCGGCTTCGGTAAGAACTGTAGCATCAACAATGGTAAAAGGAACGTGAAGCATTTTGGCTATAGTTCGTGCAAGCAGAGTTTTTCCGGTTCCTGTTTCCCCAACCAGCAAAATGTTTGACTTTTCTATTTCAACATCGTCGTCGGTTTCAGGTTGCATCAGTCTTTTGTAGTGGTTGTAAACAGCAACGGAAAGGAACTTCTTGGCTTCATCCTGTCCTATAACGTACTGGTCGAGAAACTCTTTTATCTCGGCCGGCTTCATCAATTTAATCTGGTCGAGCTCGAAAGAGTTTTTCTTTTTAAACTCTTCCTCCAGTATTGCATTGGCCTGTTCGATACAACTATCGCAAATATGCCCTGAAATACCTGCAATAAGCAGGTTTGTGTCTTTCCTCTCTCTGCCGCAAAACGAACATTTATCCATACTCTGAAATCTATTCCTTATCCTTTAGGATTCGGATGGTTACAAGGTTTTTATTTATGATGGTCTCTTACAAGAACTTCATCGATCATACCGTAATTTTTAGCTTCTTCGGCTGTCATCCAGAAATCACGGTCAGAATCTTTCTCTACTTTTTTGTAAGTATTTCCGGTGTGATCAGCTATGATAGTGTAAAGTTCCTTACGGAGCTTCAGAATCTCACGGGCAGTAATTTCAATATCAGATGCCTGTCCCTGAGCACCGCCCATAGGCTGATGTATCATTATTCTGGAGTGCTTAAGAGCCGAACGTTTTCCTTTTGTTCCTGCGCACAGCAGGATTGCTCCCATTGATGCAGCCATTCCTGTGCAGATAGTTGCAATGTCGGGGGTGATATACTGCATTGTGTCGTAAATGCCAAGTCCGGCATAAACGGAACCGCCCGGGCTGTTCAGGTAAATTGATATATCCTTAGTCGGATCGGCCGACTCCAGATAAAGCAACTGAGCCTGAATAATATTGGCTACATAATCATCAATGGCAAGCCCCAGAAAAATGATTCTGTCCATCATTAGTCGTGAGAATACATCCATCTGAGCAACGTTCAACTGCCTCTCCTCAATGATGGTAGGAGAGATGTAACTGTTTACAATTGACGTGTACTGGTCAAGAACTATACTGTTAATGCCAAGGTGCTTTGTGGCGTATTTTTTAAAGTCTTTAGGATCTGTCATCTTGAAAAATTTTCCTGTTAATTTCGCTAAATTAACAAATTTATACCCCCTAACTGAATACGGTGATTATTTTTTTTCAATTAGCTTATTAAACTCTTCCCTGCTAACTTCTTTTTCATCAACCTTAACAGTATCCTTGATGAACGAAATTATTTTATCGTGCATAGCACCGTCGTATATCTGACGTGCCTGCTCCTCATTTTTCAGCATGTCCATGGCATAGCTTTCGATATGCTCGTCGGGTACGTTGGTCAGGCCGTACTGTGCAAACTGCATTTTAGCTGATTTTTTTGCGTATTCGATTACATCCTGATCTTCAAGTTTTAGGTCGTTATCCTTTATCAGTTTGTTTTTAATGAGTTGCCATTTCAGGTCGTCAAGGAATAACGGCATGTCCTGATCAATTCTTTCGGGAGTCAGCTCTTTGTTGTCCTTGTTGGTAGCTGTTATCCATCGTTTAAGGAACTCTTCGGGCAATTCTGCTTTGAATTTTTTGAGGAGTTTCTTTTTAGCATCAAGGAAGAACAGGTAGTCGGAATCTAGGGCAAGTTGTTGCTCCAGTTCTTCTTTAACTTTGTTTTTGAATTCTTCTTCCGATTTAACAACGTCTTTACCATAAATCTGGTCAAAGAGTTCCTGATTAAGTTCAGGATCGATGAATTCGGTAGCATCGGTAATGGTGAATTTGAAATCACTATCAACGTTGGCTGCTACTTCCTTGTCTATCTTAAGCAGGTATGAAAGTTCTGTGTCATCAGGGAATGCTTTTTTCGGGTTGAAAACAACAGTATCACCAACTTTAGCGGCAAGAAGTTTGTTTTTTATCTCTTCATCCTTCACCACAGACATTGAGAGTACAGAGTCTTCAGCTTTAATTCCGTCTTCAATTTCATTTCCGTTTTCATCAACCTGAACAAAGTTGCCTTTTACCAGCGACTTGTCTGAAATGGTTTCAACACTTTCCTGTTTTCCGAACCGGCTGGTCAGTGCTTTAATCTGTTGTTCTACCATTTCATCGGTAACAGCTATTTTATGATATGGTATTTTATCTTTTTTGTTGAGGGTAAAATCCAGTTCCGGAGCCTCGGCAATATCAAATGAAAATTCAAACTCCTCCTGGTTGTCAAAGTCAATAACTTTCTGATCATCGCTTGGCAGTGGTTCACCAAGTAGGTCAATTTTATTATCTTGCAGATAATTTGAGAGACTCTCTGAAACAAGCTTGTTGACTTCATCAACCAAAACTGCCTGTCCGTACATTTTTTTAATTAACCCCATTGGCACTTTACCCGGACGGAATCCCGGCATGTTTGCCTTTTTTCTGTAATCTTTCAGAGTCTCGTTTACTTTTTCTTCGTAGTCTTTTTTACCAACAGTAACCCTTAATACAGAGGTCAGGCCATCGGTGTTCTCTTTTGAAATATTCATCTGAGTTGTTTTGATTATGAAATATACATTGATGTATTAGTAACTAATTAATACGCTTAATGTTTATGCCGGTTATAAATTTAAAAAACCGTCTTACTGCCGATTTACATCGTAAGTGAAGACGGTTGTGTGTATTGTGCGGATGAAGGGACTCGAACCCCCACGCCTTTCGGCACTAGATCCTAAGTCTAGCGCGGCTACCAATTACGCCACATCCGCAGGTTAATTTTGCGGTGCAAAGATAATGTGATTTTTTATTAATACGCAAACTTTTTATGAAATTTTCGTTACGCTTCAAATTTTCGCCTTCGCAGTTCAAAATCGTCACCCAGATAGAGCCGTTTTACGTCCTCATCTTCTGCAAGTTCTTCGGCTGTACCCTGCTTTAAAATATTGCCTTCAAACAGCAAATATGCACGGTCGGTTATTGCTAATGTTTCATGAACGTTATGGTCGGTTATGAGAATACCTATGTTTTTAAATTTCAGTTTGGCCACTATCTCCTGAATATCGCGTACCGCAATGGGGTCTACTCCGGCAAATGGTTCATCGAGCAGGATAAACTTAGGATTGATGGCAAGAGCACGTGCTATCTCGGTTCTTCTTCGTTCACCACCCGAAAGCTGAATTCCAAGACTTTTGCGGATATGTCCCAAGCCGAATTCTTCTATCAGCTCTTCGAGCCGTTGTTTTTGGTAATCTTTGGGATATTTGGTCATTTCAAGAACGGCCTTTATGTTGTCTTCCACGCTGAGTTTACGGAATACGCTGGCTTCCTGTGCAAGATATCCTACGCCTTTTTGCGCACGTTTGTATACCGGATAGTCGGTTATCTCTTCATCGTTCAGGAATATCTGTCCTTCGTTTGGCTTCACAAGTCCTACCATCATGTAAAATGTAGTAGTCTTTCCTGCACCGTTTGGTCCCAGCAATCCGACAATCTCTCCTTGTTTGACATTTACCGATACCCCCTTTACAACAGTACGTTTTTTATATCTCTTTACAAGATTGCGGGTGTGTAATTTTAAAGTTGATTCATCCATCTCGATTAATTCTTTGATTCTTCCTCCCTGTTTTTCTCTATGTGCTTTGCAATAACAATACCTGCTTCATACAAAACTATTAACGGTAAACAAACAAGTATCTGACTTACGATGTCGGGCGGTGTAATTATTGCAGCAAGTAAAAGAGCAACAACGATTGCATGTCTGCGGTAAGTTTTTAAAAAATCTGCTGTTACCAGTCCGGCTTTAGCCAGGAAAAAAATAAAGACAGGTAATTCAAAAATTATACCTCCGGCCAGGACAATTGATGTTATTGTACTTATATATGAACCCAGATTAACAATGTTTTCAACCTGAGAACTTACCTGATAGTTTCCCAGAAACTGAACGGATAAAGGACATATTATATAGTATGAAAACAATATTCCTGTTATAAAAAGAAGTGACGTAAAGAAGATAGCACCTCTCGAATGTCTTAGTTCGTCGGGATAAAGTGCAGGTTTGATGAAACTCCATATCTCCCAGAAAATATACGGGAATGCAGCAATAACTCCGGCTATGAACGACACCCAGATGTGTGTTGTAAATTGTCCCGACATGTTAATATTTTGCAGGGTAAGAGGGGTTTGATTTATGCAAAGAGACGGCATGCTAAACTGATTTGCCAGGTTACACAGAAAACGGTTAGTGAAAAAATCCGGAGTACTGGGAGCAAGTATTATCTCGTCAAATACAAACTCTTTGAAGATAAAGGCCAACACCGCAAATACAAAAATTGCAATGAATGATCTTATAAGGTGCCATCTTAATTCCTCAAGATGGTCGAGGAAAGACATCTCTTTTTTTTGTTCTTCTCCCATGTGGAAAAATTAATTAATTTTTAATTCTGTGATAAATATATTATATACATGTCACAAACTTAAAAATGATTTTTTAATTTTTATGTTTTTAATTTTAATAGTTCAATAAACTTATCTCTTTTTTTGTTTTAAAGAACAATTTTAATTAATTTCAAAAATAGAAATAATGTTTGATTCTGATCCTTATTGTATACACGGTATCGGAATTTTACATTACTTCGTCGTTTTTATCACTTTTTCAAGTGGAAAAAAGTATGAAATATTGCTAATCATACGAAAAGAATTTAAAAAACCAGACAATAATTAACAGGAAAATATTTTAAGTGAAGTATTTGCATATAGAGTATTTTGAAGAAATTGAGAGATTGCTATGAGTAAACAACAGGTTGACCTTTATGCGTATTTGAAAAAACATTTCGGATTTGATACGTTTAAAGGAAATCAGGAGGACATTATCAGAAATGTTTTGGAGGGGAATGATACTTTCGTTTTAATGCCTACCGGAGGAGGAAAATCACTTTGTTACCAGTTGCCAGCGGTTATTCTACCTGGAACGGCGGTTGTGATATCACCGCTTATCGCACTTATGAAAAACCAGGTGGATGCAATGCGTAATTTCAGTGAAGATGACGGAGTAGCTCATTTTATGAATTCGTCGCTTACTAAGGCAGCCATACAGCAGGTGAAGAATGATGTTCTGAGCAAAAAGACCAAGTTATTATATGTTGCACCCGAATCCTTAACCAAGGAGGAAAACATTGAGTTTCTGAAACAGGTGGATATATCTTTTTATGCAGTAGACGAGGCGCACTGTATCTCGGAATGGGGACACGACTTCAGGCCGGAATACCGCAGGATAAGACCTATAATAAACGAAATAGGCAAAGCCCCGGTTATAGCGCTTACCGCAACGGCAACGCCAAAGGTACAGCACGATATACAAAAAAACCTGGGAATGCTTGATGCACGGGTGTTTAAGTCTTCATTTAATCGCCCGAACCTGTTTTATGAGGTAAGGCCGAAGAAAAATGCAACCAAGGAGATAATAAAAATACTGAAGAACAATACCGGCAAGTCGGCAATAATTTACTGTCTGAGTCGTAAAAAAGTTGAAGAGCTTGCCGAAACCCTTCAGGTAAACGGCATTAAAGCACTTGCTTATCATGCAGGGATGGATGCGGCTACACGTGCTGCTAATCAGGATAAATTCCTGATGGAGGAGGTAGATGTAATTGTTGCAACTATTGCTTTTGGTATGGGGATAGATAAGCCTGATGTACGTTTGGTTATTCACTACGACATACCAAAGAGTCTGGAAGGATATTATCAGGAAACAGGCCGTGCAGGACGGGACGGTGGCGAAGGTAAATGCATTGCTTTTTACAGTTATAAGGATATACAGAAACTTGAAAAATTTATGCAGGGAAAACCTCTTGCCGAGCAGGAGATTGGTAAGCAACTGCTCCTTGAAACCGTTGCTTATGCTGAGTCGTCTTTATGCCGCAGGAAAGTTTTATTGCATTACTTCGGGGAGAATTACACCGAAGAGAATTGTGAAACATGTGATAATTGTGTAAATCCCAAAGAACTTTTTGAGGGAAAAGAGAGTATTGTGAAGGTCCTTGAAACAGTTCTGGAACTGAAAGAGAAATTTAAGGCAGATCATGTTATTAGCGTGCTTACAGGCCATGCATCATCGGCTGTTAAGTCATACAAACATCATGAATTGTCAATATTCGGTTCGGGGAATGAACAGGATGATAAATACTGGAATGCAATTATACGCCAATCGCTGGTAAGCGGATTGCTCGATAAGGATATTGAAAATTACGGATTGCTGAAGGTTAGTGAGAAGGGACATGAATATCTGAAAAATCCGACTTCGATAATGCTTGCCAAAGATCATGATTATGATACCATAGAAGAGGAAGCAGCGACAGGAGGAACTGCAGCACTCGACAATGAACTTTTCAGTATGCTTAAAGATTTGCGTAAGCAACTCTCGAAAAAGCTCAATCTTCCGCCTTTTGTGATATTCCAGGATCCATCACTGGAGGCTATGTCAACCTATTATCCGGTTACCATTGAAGAACTTCAGAATATTCCGGGCGTAGGTCAGGGGAAAGCCAGGCGTTTCGGGAAAGAGTTTGTTGAACTGATAGGAAAACATGTTAAAGAAAACGAGATTGACAGGCCTATGGATATGGTTGTAAAAACCGTAGCCAATAAATCTAAACTTAAGATCTCAATTATTCAGAGTATCGACCGTAAGATGTCGCTTGATGATATTGCAGACTCGAAAGGTATGGAGATGATAGAGTTGTTGAAAGAGATTGAGTCTATTGTGTATTCAGGCACTCGTGTAAATATTGATTATTATATTAACGAGGTGATGGACGAGGAACATCAGGAGGATATTTATTATTATTTTAAGGAAGATGCAGAGACCGACTCGATAGAAGAAGCACTGGAAGAGCTCGGTGAGGATGAGTATTCCGAAGAGGATATCCGGATGGTGCGTATAAAGTTTATTTCTGAAGTTGGTAATTAAGCTGTACCGTTTATTTATATCTTATAATAACATATTCTGAAAGACAGATCCGGCATCCCGGGGCAGACCTGCCGATGCCGGATTTTTTATTATGTGCTGTCTTAAAAAACATATCAAAAGTATCTGTTGTTTAAAGAAATAATCCATACAGACAAGTATGACGTAAAAATGACTTATGTATGGCGTTACCTGTAAACGGCACCATAGGTACATTTGTTCAGAATTTTAAAACACAGGTAAAATGAAGAACAAAGAATTATCAGAAAAAATTAAAATGCTGAGAAAAAGAAAAGGTTTTTCTCAGGAAGAGTTGTCGGAAGAGTCAGGTTTAAGCCTCCGTACCATTCAGAGAATTGAAAACGGAGAAACCGATCCAAGAGGTGACACACTAAAAAGACTGGCCGGGGCACTGGATGTTCCTGCCCATGAAATAACCGACTGGGCTGTTAAGGATGATAAAGGTTTTCTGACTATACTTAATTTATCGGCATTGAGCTTTTTGTTTTTCCCGATTTTAGGAATACTTGTTCCGTTAATAATCTGGGTATCGAGAAAAGATAAGATAAAAAATATCAATAAGGTTGCCGGAGAACTTCTTAACTTTCAGATAAGCTGGACAATGGTACTTTTTGCTGTAAGTTTCGTATTTATCTACAGTTCTGCCGATAAAGTTCAGGATGAGGCACTCGTGAATGTAATAAGTTTCGGCGGGTTGTTAAAGGTCTTGTTTTATGTTTTTATGTATCTGTACAATGTAATAATAATAGTAATTAACAGTTTCCGTGTCCACAATGAAAAGGAGGTTTGTTATTGTCCAAAAATCAGCTTTATAAAAAAATGGTGAAACGGGCTTTTTGTTTTTCAGGTTATTTAAACCTGTACTTCAATTGCAGCTTAATTTCTGTCAGATTGTTTCCTTCAACAGTATTGTAACCTGACCCGGTTTTATCTGTTGATGAATATGAAGTGTTTGCGATACGAAACCAGAATTGCAGTTTTTCTACAGGTTTTACCGAAACGTTTAATATGAACCGTAATCCGTTTCCGGCATAAGAAGGAATATAGAAAGAATAATGGACATCGGGTTCGTAGATGTATATTCTGCTGTAATAATCATCGGTGTCGAAATGGGCAATGCGGATATTTGCCGAGATTTTGTCCTTAAAAGAATATCCCGCATCGGAACAGATTAGGAAACCGTCAGAGCGGAGGCCGCCTTTTTCGTTGAAAAACAGCTGTTCGAAACGCTGGCGAATCCACCATTCATGGCTAATATCATATTTGAACCATAAACGAAATGAGTTTGTTTTGCGATTGGTTACAGGAAAATCATTGCCTGTATAATTCAGGACATTGTGCTCATTGTGTAATGACCGGAACCTGCCGTAGAGAGAAATGTTTTTGTTAAAATTGTATCCGGCCTGTATTAAAATATCTGATCCCGACGAAGGTTTGTCAATATTGTACCGTAGCCTGTTAAACGAGAAAAAGTCAAAGTAGGCATTTACCTTTGCATTTTTGAAAGGAATGAAGGAAATACCGGCATAAAATCCTCTTTCACCTGCAGGAGCTGATGATGCAGAAAACGGATTTGAATGAATGGAAAAGTATGAGTTGCCGTAATATCGGTAATTCATAGCCAGCTGAATGTCAGCTCCGGGTGAAAAAGTCAGTCCCTGATATAGTGCGGGTGTGGTGAAATTCTGAATAGCTATCTCGCCGAAAAGTATCAGTTTTTTTCCAAACCAGTTGTACCCGGCAAATGTTGTATAAAGCGAATCACCTGTAAAGTTGAGGAGCCGGTATAACGTTTCGTCAGTGGTGAGTATTTTGTCAATTTTCCAGAATGTCTGTCCAGCATCTATTCGCAGTGTGTTTGATTTCCACGAAGCAATACCTCCTGCTACGGTTTCGGTTATGTTGTTCCGGTACAACAATTCAGTTGCGGTACGGTGATAGCCGTTGTCTCGTATGGCTGAAATTGTTTCCGCTCCAGATAGTGTTCCGTCTATTTTCTTATAAGATCCGAACAGGTTGAAGGAGAAAGATTTTATGTTAAACTCAGCAGCAATGCCGCGGAGATATGAGTTTTCATTTAGGGATGAGTATTTTTCCAGTCCTTTCCCCCTGCGACGAATATCAATTACATTGGAGTTTTTTGAGAATGCAAGACCTGTCCATAATCCCAGGCCCTGTCCGAACGATGCTTTGAAATCGCCTGCTATAAATTTTTTCAGAATTTTATTGGGTTTAAACATTATGTAGCCCGACATGAAATCCATAACCGGTATACCATTAGTGAAAGATGGTTCACCAGGATCTTTTTCCATTGTAAACCCGGTGAGTATAGTGTTGTTTAAGTTGGCATTTAACCGGAGGAATATTCGTTGTTTTGACCCTGAAAAAACGGGAGGTGTTGAGTCGTTGGCAGGAAAGTATCCTGTCGGAGTTTGCAGAAGTGAACGAACCCTGCCGAGAGCATCAGCATATGAAAATTTTGGCGAGCCCAGCCTGGGAGATTCCGGATATATCTTCAGGAACGGAGTAATGAGTTTTATTGTTTCTGGAGGAAGATCTTCAATGGCATTCAGTTCGTAAATGGTAAGCATGGGGCCATTGTTGTACAGATAAAACAGGATGTTTTCAATCTGATAGTCGGTAAGAAACGGAATGCGTTCGAGGTTTTCTTTTGTTACTTTGTTTATGTCGAGAGGATGGTCATACAAAAATATGAGGTCATCCAGAAGTTCGGAGTAGTCTTGTTGAATAAGTTGTTTTTCGGCAAGAGGTTCAAGCATTTCGGCAATTACTTGCTTTAAGTCTCCTTGTTGCTGGGCATTTGTAACAGTCAGGAAACCCAGGTACAGAATAATAATTCCTGTTTTTTTCATTTTTCCTTAACCTGCCGGTGTTGTTTAGTTAATGAAAATGTCAGTGATGCCCCGGAAGTAACTCCCAGTTGAGAGTGATAGGCAATACCGGCATCAATACTGAAAAAAGCTGAAGAGTATCCGGTGCCGAATGACAGTTCAACCGGTGAACCCTTTATTCCGCCCCGTAATATCAGAAAATCAACCGGTTTATAAAACATGCCGAATTTATATACAGGGTCGAATTGTTTGTCTTTCTCAATCTCTGCGTTTAATCCTATATAATCAGCCGGGGTCCACAAGATACCGCCTGCATATAATACGGGGATATCCTCTTTTCTGCCGGAGTAAGATATCTTCGACTGACTGATATTCCGGAATAGAATGCCTAGAGTAACTCTGTCGGAGGGAAAAATCTGAATACCCGTTGTGGCAAAGAAACCGTTGAATGATTCATTTCCGTTTAATTTATGAACCAGTCCGTTGAACGACAATGAGGCGGATACTATATTTCCGAAGGTTCTGGCATATGAAAAACCAAACAGGTTTAAAAGACTCAGTGAATATCCTGCTTGTCCGTAGTGAATTGCGAAATGACCTAAACCGGTTGGTACAACAGCAGTTATGTTACGGTTACTTAATTTTGAAATTGCGTAAGGGCAGATATATGAAATTCCGACTCCAAGCGATTTTATACCGGTGATACCCGCCGGGTTTGATAAAGGAGAAAATATATCTCTTTCGGTTGTGTTTATGCCCGCTTGAGACATAGATACGGCACCCGAATAATTAAATTCCTGTGCAAAAGAACCGGAAGATAAGACGGTTCCTGTTAATGTGATGATGAAGATTAACAGTTTCATGGAGAACAGAAGCTATAACAGGAAAAACAATTTAATCAATATCAAGGCGTATGTCAATGATTAAACAGTTATGTAAAAGTATTGACTCCTGAATATAATTATAAAAACAGGGAAGATTGGTGTAAGTGAATTAAGTAGCAATTTCTGGTTTACCAGCAACCGGCTTATGTTCTGTTTTGTGAATAGGGAACAGGCATAATGTGCTGTAGGTTAATCAGGCAATTTACGTCCGGTGTTTTTGTTATCTTTGTGTAGGGATTACTTAAATATATAAATAATGGACCTTAAGAAATTAATCCGGGATATTCCGGATTTTCCAGTCGAAGGAGTTGTTTTTAAAGATATCACCACATTAATAAAAGATGCAGAAGGTTTTAATGAGGCACTGCAACAATTTTATGATTTTGCCGGGGACAAAGGTGTAACCAAAGTTGCAGGGATTGAATCGAGAGGATTTATTTTTGGCGGTGCACTGGCAGCAAAGCTTGGTGTTGGTTTTGTTCCTGTAAGAAAAAAAGGCAAACTGCCGGCTGAAACATGGTCGGAAACTTACGAACTGGAATATGGAACCGACACCATCGAGATACATAAAGATGCATTTGAGCCAGGCGACAAGGTGCTGGTACATGATGATTTACTTGCTACAGGCGGAACGATGAAAGCAGCTTGTAAGCTGATAGAGAAGTCGGGAGCGGAAATAGTTCAGATTTCGGTTTTAATAAACCTGACATCTCTTAATGGCTCTGACAGACTCAGTGGGTACGATATAAAATCGGTTATTGAGTATTAGTACGGAATTTTTACTGTTAATTAAATCCCGGAGCCAAAGAGAGACAATATGGTATATTTCTGCATATCCAGAACAGAATAATAATTGCCAGTATAAAAAGAATGGCTTTGGTTCCGAAAAGCCGTCTTCTCCATAACAGAATTTTCGGCCCCGGATTTTTGAGCATGTCAAATATAAAGCCGGTGATGAGGTATGGAATGGAAAGCACAAGCATTATATTTTCCCTCATTGCATCCCGTATATCGAAATTAAGAAGATGATGAACTGCCCTTTGAGAACCGCAGCCGGGACATTTGTAACCGGTCAGTTCTCTGAAAGGGCATTTTGGGAAAAAATTATTTTCAACGGGGTTATAAACTTTGTAAATAAATACAAGTAAGGTTAGTCCGCCAAATACAGCTCCCCATTTTAATATCTTATGTTTAGCTGCCAAGCTCATCGAGTGAAACAGCAGTTAAAACACCGGCAAAGAGCAAAACAATGTAAATAACAAATAATACTACTGATACCCAAAAACCTATTTTGGTCCATTTGGCAGCTTCGCGAGATGCTCTTTGTGCACCTTCAATATCTCCTGCATAAAAGCGTGATTCTACTTTTGCAGCATTTATAATACCTGCTATTCCAAATGGAAGACAACAGAATAATGTTACCAGAATTGATTCTACCAGCCAGGTTTTAGGCGGTCGTTGGTTAGAGTTTTGATTTTCCATAATATGAGTGTTATTAAATTATGTTTAGCACTAAAGTATAATTTTTTTTTAAAATAGCCTTCTGAGATAAAAATAGTTTTTTTCCGACTGGTAATTTATTTCCGCTTATCAGTTGGTTTTGTATTCATATTTAACCATTGCCAGTTCTTCATTGGCTTTTGTAATTTTAGACTCCAGCTTCTTTTTGTAGTTACTAACTTTCTCATAAATTTTTTCATCACCGGCACCGAGTATCTGAGCAGCCAGAATACCTGCATTCTGAGCCCCGTCAAGACCAACCGTTGCCACGGGAATTCCGGGAGGCATTTGTACAATTGACAGTAAGGAGTCCCAGCCGTCAATTGAAATAGAAGCTTTGATAGGAACACCGATTACAGGAAGAGGTGTAAATGCGGCAATAACTCCCGGAAGATGGGCTGCACCGCCTGCTCCGGCAATGATTACACGTATACCGTTTTTGTAAGCGTTTGATGCAAATTCTTTAACCTGTTCGGGTGTCCGGTGTGCCGAGAGGGCATTGATCTCAAAAGGTATTTCAAAATCGTTGAGTATTTTGGCAGCTTTTTCCATTACCGGAAGGTCTGATGTACTGCCCATTATTATGCTTACCAAAGGTTTCATAGCTGTTATCTTTATTTGTTAATTTTATTATTGCAAAGGTACTATACGAAGAGTTAATTCTGAATATTTTTATATTTTACTTTTGGGTTGTCTGCTCTTCTACAAGTTGAATTAAAATATGAATTACCTTGATGTGAATTTCCTGAATACGATCCGAATATTCCGAATGAGGAGCACGAATTTCAATATCACAAATTTCTTTCAGTTTACCCCCTGATTTGCCTGTCAGTGCTATGACCTTCATTCCTTTGTTTTTTGCTTCTGCAGCAGCATTCAGGATATTTGCCGAATTTCCGCTTGTGCTGATAGCAAGCAGAACATCTCCTTTGTTTCCCATTGCCTCAATAAACCGAGAAAAAACACTGTCGAAACCATAATCGTTGCCAACACAGGTGATGTGCGAGGGATCGGATATTGAGATAGCCGGTAGAGCCCTTCTGTCATCTCGAAAGCGGCCGGTCAGTTCTTCGGCAAAATGCATTGCATCGCTCATAGAGCCACCGTTGCCGCAGGAAATTATTTTGCCTCCGTTTTTTATCGATTCCGACATTATTCCGGCTGCCGATACAATTTGTTTTGTATTTGAATCGTCGGAGATGAACTTGTCGAGTATGTTTTTCGCTTCTAGCAGGCTGTTTAGCACCGATTCAAGTCCCATATGGTTTATTTATTGTTTTTTAACTTCGTAAAAGTAGTGTAATTTTTTTTACATTTAGAAAGAAATATCCAAATAACTCAGAGGACCTAAACGGTACGGGAACCCTGAATAAAACAGAATGATAATGAGTAACATTAAAAAAAAGCTTTACGAAATAATTTTTGAGGCAGATACAAGAAGCGGAAAGCTTTTTGATTTAGTGCTGATATTTCTTATTGCTGCAAGTGTAATAATTGTTTTACTGGAAAGTGTTCCGGGAAACAGTCAGGAATTAAAGGAGATTTTACAGAAAGCAGAATGGGTTATAACCATGTTTTTCACGGTTGAATATTTTTTGCGTATATGGGTTGTTCAAAAACCTTCAAAATACATTTTTTCATTTTACGGTGTTATCGATTTTCTGGCTATACTGCCGAGTTATGTGGGGCTTTTGTTTACGGGAACACATATGCTTATTATTTTCCGCTCTTTGCGGCTTTTAAGAATTTTCAGGATATTAAAGCTCACAAGATATGTTCAGGAAGCTTCATTGCTATGGCGTGCACTTAAAGCCAGTGCCAATAAAATAGGAGTTTTTTTGTTCTTTATTGTGATCCTTATTACCATTCTTGGAACTGTTATGTATTTAGTCGAGAACCCGTATAATCCCGGATTTTCATCAATACCCAGAAGTATATACTGGGCAATAGTAACGCTTACTACCGTAGGTTACGGAGATATTGCTCCCGTAACCATTGTGGGACAGTTTCTGGCGAGTGTGATAATGATTACAGGATATTCAATAATTGCAGTTCCTACCGGTATTGTATCTGCTGAAATGTCAGGCAGTAAAAGGAAGGTGCTGACCAACACACAGGTTTGTCCCAGATGTCTTAAAGACGACCATCAGGATGGAGCAGTGTACTGCAGTCGTTGCGGTGAGCGCCTGAATGATTGAAAATAATGAACTGAAAATTGTAATGTCATTCAAAATTACTTCTTACCTTTGTTGAGAATGTAGTTGTGATAAGATAATCATAATTACTGAAGGGTAATCTCAAAGATACGACAATGAAGTTCAGTTTTATAAAAACGCCGAGGCACAGGGTTTTCAGTCATGAGCCTATCTATTACGATGAGCTTAAGGAGAGACAGAAGGAACGTGAAAAGAAAATAAAAGAGGAATTGGGAATGCTTTCGGAGGAGGAGCAGAAGATGGGGTATGCATCCCGCATCAGAGGAAGTTTTAAAGGAGCCCAGATAAAGCCGCACTATGAAGTGACCCGGAGCATAAGGCGGAAATCTAATCTGAGGCTGGTTATTATACTGATTCTTCTTATCCTGTTAGCACAATATTTAGTAAAATCGGGAGAGGAGTGGTATCTTCAGTTTTTTGCCAAATAGAACTTGGTAAATCATTTGTTTACATTTTAAATTGTAATTTTCAGGTATGTCGAATGTTATTCAGTTGTTGCCCGACTCTGTAGCAAATCAGATTGCGGCAGGAGAGGTTGTGCAAAGACCTGCCTCTGTTGTAAAAGAGTTGATGGAGAATTCAATAGATGCAGGGGCTACGGAAATTAAGGTTATTGTAAAAGAAGCGGGACGAAGTGTAATACAGGTTATCGACAACGGAAAAGGAATGAGCGATACAGATGCCAGAATGGCATTTGAGCGTCATGCAACATCTAAAATCAGAAAAGCAGAAGATCTGTTTGCCATATCTACTATGGGCTTCCGTGGTGAAGCATTAGCATCAATTGCTGCTGTGGCACAGGTTGAGATGAAAACCCGTACCGCAGATGAAGAATTGGGAACCCAGATTGAGATTTCGGGGTCTAAGGTTATAGTTCAGCAGCCGGTAACATGTCCGGTTGGAACACAGATTGTAGTTAAAAACCTGTTTTTTAATATACCTGCACGCAGGAGATTTCTGAAAAAAAACTCAACGGAATTACGGCATATTATTAACGAATTTCAAAGGGTGGCACTGGCCAATCCTCATATTGATTTTTCTCTTACTCATAATGATGTTCCTTTGTTTGTGTTGCCTAAAAGTAATTACCGGCAACGAATAATTCATCTGGTTGGAAAACAGATGAACAGCCACCTGATTCCGGTTAATACTTTCACTCCGCTGGTGTCGATAAACGGATTTATTGGAAAGCCTGAAGCTGCCAGAAAAACTGCGGGCGATCAGTTTTTCTTTGTTAATAACCGTTATATGCGTCATCCGTATTTTCATAAGGCAGTGATGACGGCATATGAAAAAATTCTTCAGCCGGGAATGTATCCTGCATATTTTCTCTACCTTGAAGTAGATCCCGATATCATAGACGTAAATATACATCCGACAAAAACAGAAATAAAGTTTGAAGATGAAAGGTCAATATGGCATATATTAACAGCTGCTGTTAGGGAAAGTCTCGGTAAAAACAATATAGTTCCGTCTATTGACTTTGATACCGATGGAAGTATTGATATTCCGGTTTCTGGGAAAGATGAGCCTGTTTTTGAACCTGAAATATCTGTGAATCCTGATTATAATCCTTTCGAAACAGAAGAAAAAAACAGTTCGACAAAAGCGGCCGTAACGGGAAATACGTTTATGCCAAGGGAAAAAGATGTGGAAGGATGGGAGCAATTGTATGCAGGTTTCGGTGATGAAACTTATACGGATGATGATAGTTCTCATGAAATGCCGGAAGGTGTGCCAGAACAACAAAAAATAGAAATACACGGTTCGGGTAACGGAAGTTTTACGGGCAGGTTCTTACAGGTGAAAAACAGATATATTCTGACATCGGTAAAGTCGGGCTTAATGATGATAGACCAGAAACGGGCTCATGAAAGGATTTTGTATGAGCAGTTCATTGAACAGATAAGTTCCGGTAAAAGCACTTCTCAAAAGGCGTTATTTCCTGAGGAGATAACCTATAGCAGTGAAGATACTGCTGTTATGAGAGAGCTGATGGATGAGCTTGGTTCTTTCGGATTCAGAATTGAAGAAAAGGAGGATGGTAAATTTGAGATTCATGCACTACCCGGACATCTTGAAAATGTAAACGGGAAAGTGCTTATTGACGGAATAATCAGTGATTTTAAGACCGGAGAAATTGATTTGAAGGCAAAAGTCAGAGAAGAGATAGCGGGCTCAATGGCAAAAAGGTCGGCGATACCATATGGAAAACATCTGAATCAGGAAGAGATGACCGTTCTTTTCGACAGTTTGTTTGCCTGTTCCGAACCTACATATTCACCGTCAGGTAAACTCATTGTTTCTATACTGGGTAATGATGAAATAGATAAACGGTTTGATTAAGATGTCAGATTGTCACAAAACCAATTTGGTATTAATGTTGTTAAAGAAATGAGAAAATAATTTATTATGAATAATTCATCTTTTTTAGGGAATATCCCTCCGGTAACAAAGAATATACTTATAATTAATGTTCTGGTGTTCTTTGCTACCTCTGTTTTTCAGTCATTTGGCATAGATATTAATAATCTGGCCGGGCTTCACTTTTTTCTTGCCGATAGTTTCAACCCGGCTCAGTTGGTAACATATATGTTTTTACATGCCAATATCACGCACATATTTTTCAATATGTTTGCGGTTTATATGTTTGGCCGTGTTCTTGAGCAGGTATGGGGACCGAAGAGGTTTTTGATATATTACATGGTAACGGGAATCGGTGCTGCAGTGATTCAACAGCTTGTTCAGTACATTGAACTGAAACCGGTACTGGACATGATGAGTTCAGGAACATTGTCGCCTGACGATATGTATAAGGCAAAAATGTTTCTTAATGCACATCTGACTATTGGAGCCTCAGGTGCTGTTTTTGGAATCCTGCTGGCTTTTGGAATGTTATTTCCCGACACAATTCTTATGCTGTTATTTCCGCCTATTCCAATCAAAGCAAAATATTTTGTTATGATTTATGGTGCCATTGAATTGTTTATGGGAATTAAAAGTTATGCCGGAGCTGGTGGTGATAACATTGCTCACTGGGCTCATATTGGTGGTATGATATTTGGTTATTTCCTGATCAGACACTGGAAAAAACAGGGGCTTTATTGAGATGTAATGCTAAAGTGTTATAGTGTGTTTGGTCTTATTAGTGCTACAAGTGTTGGAATATATGTTAAACGTGAAGGCATAATAAATACAATAGTTTAAAGAAATAGAAACAGGTATTTTACAATGAGTATTGTTGATGAAATAAAAAGGTCTTATTACACTGGAGGAGTGCTGACCCGTTTTATTTATGTGAATATCGGTGTTTTTTTGTTTGTCAGATTATCACAGATCTTTTTCACATTGTCGGGTGTCCCGTATCCTATGATAGACTGGCTTGCTGTTCCGGCAGGGTTGTCTTCATTGATACTGAAACCATGGACGATTATAACCTACATGTTCTTGCATTATGAACTGATACATTTTATTTTTAATGTGCTTGTTCTCTATTGGTTTGGCAAATTGTTTCTTTTGTTTTTTTCACCCAGGCAGTTTGTCGGTGTTTATTTTCTGGGCGGGATAACCGGAGCCTTGTTTTTTATTCTGATATTCAATCTTGTTCCAGGATTAGGTACCGGCGCATATATGCTGGGGGCATCAGCCTCGATTATGGCTTTGATTTTTTCGGCAGCCCGTTATCGTCCCGATTTTACTGTTTATATGATGTTTATTGGTCCGGTTAAATTAAAATATGTTGCTCTGGTTTATTTAATTCTCGATCTTATCAGTATATCGGCAATGACTAATGTGGGAGGCAGCCTGGCTCATATCGGGGGGGCTGCGTTCGGTTGGTATTTCGCAGGTCAGATAATGAAAGGTAAGGATGTAACAACAGGATTTAATAACTTTACAGACAAATTACTGTCGCTTTTCAAAAAGAAAAGTACAATGAAGGTTACCTATAAACGACCTGTAAGCGACATGGAGTATAATGCCAGAAAAGTAAAGAAACAGGCCGAACTTGACAGAATACTGGACAAAGTAAAGAAAAGCGGTTACGACAGCCTTACCAGGCAGGAAAAAAAGTTTTTGTTTGAAGAGAGTAAAAACTGACAGGTTACAAAGACAATAAAAATACAGTTTTGAAAAAAGTATTACTTTCTATAGGGTTGTTTATAACCTGGATGTCTGCTATTACACTTGCGATAATAACGTTCAGTGTTTATGTGAGTCCTTCGCGGCTTTATTTTTTTGCATTTATGGGATATCTTTTCCCTGTATTCTGGGTGTTAAATCTTTTGATTTTAATCTACTGGATTTTACGGAGGAAGAAATATCTTATTATTCCTTTGGCTGTTTTAATTCTGGGATGGTCTCAGTGGGAAAATATATTTCAGTTAAAGGGCAAAACAATTGATGATATATCAGAGCTGAAGAATCCGGTAACAATAATGTCGTTTAACGTAAAAATGTTTGACCGCTATAACTGGTCGGGAAGAAAAGATATTTTAGACGGGACGTTTGATTATATCAGAAAAGAGAATCCGGATATTGTTTGTTTTCAGGAGTTTTATGCAACAAACAATAATCATAAAATACCTGAAAATTACATTGTAAACAGGTTAAAGCAGTATCCGTACAGACATATTGAATACAAAAATTCGACCTATACTATAGGAAGTGCCGGAATGGCCCTGTTCAGTAAATATCCCATAAGGGCAAAAAAGGTTATCAGATTTGAGAATACCGCGAATTTTACCATTCAGACAGATATAGAGATAAGGGGAAATGTGGTTAGGGTGTTTGACAGTCATTTGGAATCAATACGCTTAAATAACAGGGACATTGAGGTTATCGGCAGCATAAAAACAGCAGAAGCCCTGGAAAAGGAAAAGAGTATTAAAGTTGTTATTAATAAGTTGGAAAAAGCATTTAAGAAGCGTGCACATCAGGCTGAGATAATTAGCAGGCACATTTCAAACTCTCCATATCCGGTAATCGTCTGTGGTGACTTCAACGATATTCCGGTATCGTATGTTTACAGGAAAATGCGTGGCGACCTTAAAGATGCATTTGTTGAAGCAGGAAAAGGATTTGGTGGAACTTATAACGGTAAACTGCCGTCATTCCGTATCGATTATATACTTTTTGATCCGTCATTCGAAGCTTATAACTTTAAACGTGAATTTATCGATCTCTCCGACCATTACCCTATAATGACGATCTTGGATATAGGAGCAAAGAATTGATTGTTTAAATATTCAGAAAATTTTTCAAAAGCGGATAAATCCTATCATTAGGTTAGTATTATTTCATTCAGATTCTCAGGCTGTATCACTCTTTTCTTTTCTTCAATCTGTTTAACCATTGATATTAATGAATCGTTAATGGGTGTTGGTATTCCAAGTTCTTTCCCTTTTGACGAGATGTAACCGTTCAGAAAGTTTATTTCAGTAGGTCTGCCTCTTTCAAGTGATTGCAGACTTGAAGATTTTAACCTTCGGTATTTTATGCCTAAAAGTGAGATAAAGGAATGGCGGTATAACCGTCCCCTGAATCCTGGATTCTTTAAGAATCCGTAATAGTCAAGTTTTCCTGCATAGGGTTCCACATTAATGTTCATGGCTTCTGCTACAGCCATGCCTTCCCTCATTATCCCGATGAAAATATTCCTGACTTTTCTTTTTGAAAGCAGCTTTCCAAGTGTTAATCCGGATATAGCTCCTACAGTGGTAATACAAGAATTAATTATTAACTTGGAATAGAGGTGACCGTAAATGTTTCCTGTTTTAACCACTGGTACTATTTCATTTAGCATATCAGCAATAGAATCAAGTTCAGGTGTCATTTGTCCGTCAGGATTGCCTATCACAAATTCGCCTGTTGAAGTCATTTCCAGAAATCCGGGTTTGTGCATTGTTGCTCCCCAGCCGACAACACAGCCTACAACTTTGTTACGTCCGACAATCCTGCCAAGTTCATCTTCACAAATGCCATTTTGTAAAGATATAACACTGGCATCATCATCTAAAAAAGGCATAACATCCTCTGCTGCCCGGGCCATGTCGTTTGCCTTTGTCGCTATAAAAACCTTCTTGAACTTTCCCTGAAGTTCCTGTATGGATGCAACTGCCGGTATTTTCTGGATAAAATTTCCTTTTACACCGGATATGTGCATTCCCTGCTTTGTAACCTTCTTTGCCAGATCCGGATATTTAGTGGTAAGAACAACATTGTATCCTGCGCGTGCTAAAAATGCAGCAGTAATTCCACCGATGGCTCCGGCACCTGTTATCAATATTTTTTCACCGGTCTGTTTCATGATAAATACTTCTTAACACCTAAAAGTTAAGAAAACTTTTTTAAATAATTACTGGTATATGATGCTCTGAAAGTACATTCTCAGTTATAATTCTTAATTTAGCATTTATTCATCTTAAAAAATACAGCTATGCGGTATTTGATTATTCTTGTCTTTCTGGTTTTTTATGCCTGCGATTCTGCACAGAATAAAGTTCAGGAACCAGTTAAACGTGAAAAATGGGCTATTGCCATTCACGGCGGAGCCGGAAATATCAGACCTGAAGATTTTAAAGAGGGTGAAGTTGAGCTTTACGAAAAAGAGCTTAAAGCAGCCCTGGAGATAGGCAAAAGGGTACTGTCGGAAGGCGGTTCATCGCTTGATGCCGTGGAGCGCGTGGTTCGTTATCTTGAGGATTGCCCTCTTTTCAATGCCGGCAAAGGTGCTGTTTTTACCCACGACGGACGTAACGAGCTTGATGCTGCAATTATGGATGGCCGCGACCTGAATGCAGGGACCATAGCAGGAGTAGGCGACATCAAAAATCCGATATCAGTTGCAAGGATGGTCATGGAGCAGTCGCCGCATGTGATGATGGTGGGCAAAGGTGCTTCGAAATTTGCCAAAGAGCACGGTGCCGAAATTGTTGATAGCAGCTATTTCTATACGGAAAGACGCTGGAAGTCGCTTCAGAAAGCCCTGGAAAAGGCAGGAAAGATGGGAACTGTGGGATGCGTTGCCCTCGACCAGAACGGGAATCTTGCCGCTGCAACTTCAACAGGCGGAATGACAAATAAAATGTATGGACGTGTTGGCGATGTACCGATCATCGGAGCAGGAACCTATGCCAACAACAAGACCTGTGCACTGTCGGCAACAGGCCACGGAGAATACTTTATCCGCTATACCGTAACTCACGATATCTCGGCTTTGATGGAATATAAAGGAATGAGTTTACAAAAAGCAGCCGAAAAAGTGATCAACGACAAGCTTGAAAAAGTTGACGGACGCGGAGGCGTGATAGGTGTCGACAAGAACGGAAATATTGCCCTTGTCATGAACACCACCGGAATGTTCCGTGCTTTTGCCAAAGCATCAGGTGAAGAAGGTGTGTCGGTTTTCAGGTAGGACAAGTAGGTACTTTCATAGCTTCAATGTTTTTACGGTAACTATAGCATCATTTATTCTCGGGGCCTGAGTGTATTTCTCAGGCCTGGGAGAGATGTGAAATTCCGGATTATTCAGAAGGTCGAATGATATTTCATACAATAAAAACTCCGGGTCAGTATTTTTATCAAAACTCATTTCAATGGTCAGGGTTTCTCCTTTTTGAAGGAAGTATTTAATAGATTTCCCTTTAGCAAAGAAAATAGATTTTTTCCCGGCATCCGGTTTTACTTCATAATTGTTTATTAAAAGTTTGTGAAATGTTACATCATCCGGCGTTAATAATTGCAGAATATTTAATCTTCGAGTAGGTTTTATTTCGAATTTTAAATTTCGTTTTTCGCCTGTTATCGTATCTTTTAACGTTTCTACTTTTGCAGGCAGGATATTCTTTAAGCCGGTTTTTGAAAATAAATTCAGGTCACGGAAGAAATATCCTCGAACAAACTTCTCACTGTTATTAAACCTGTTTGGCTCTTTCCCTAGATATTTTGATGTCCACTCATCGGTAGTGCGATCAAAACTTGCAATGTAAGCACTGTTATTATCAAGGTCGGCAATGTAGATAAGACTGTCCGGCCTTTTTCGCTCTTTGCTCCAGTCCGATTTAAATGATGCAGTGATCATTAAACCTATTCCTGCAAGCAAAAAAACATAACTCAGTAATCTGCTTTGGTCCGGTTTTGTAATCACAACAGCAGTCATTCCCCATATCAGTACTACAAATAACATACTAAGCCCCGACATTTTTAATCCAAGTCCTACTGTCAGAACCTGAACAAAAGGTGTAAATATCACCAAAACCGGAACTGAGAGCAGCAGTAGTAACAGAATACGGATGGCTGTGTTTTTCCCGTACATAACCAGGCCTGCACTCAGAAGAGCGAAAAATACAGGGATAATGAAAAATGATCCTCCCTTCAGATAAATAGCCGTAAGCAAACTTATTATAATCCAGAAAAATATCGAGGCAAAAAGCATATTGACAGCTTCATGTTTTTTCAGGAACCTTGAATAAACATAAAAAAGAACAAATAATGAGAAAGCTGAGAATGCAGCTATGTAATAATATCCGTTGTAAGTGAACCCGTGAAGAATATCCTTGTATCCGGGATGCAATATCAAGATTATTTTCCAGGCAAAGTAGGTCAGAACAGGTATCAGAATAATCAGTGAGAAGTACACTGCCAGCGATATGAACAAGCTTCTGGTTTTAAGTACTCTTGTTTTTAAACCGGAAATCAGGAAGAGAATGAAGATAAGAAGAGCAAGCCCCCAAAGAGGATAAATGAATGAAAACGGGTAGTAGATCATTCCGGCAAACGGAAAGTTGAAATATACATCATCGTTATTGCTCCTGAGTTTCGACAGGTCAGTTTCTGAAAAGTAGCTAAGCAATGCTGTAAGATATGTTCCCTGATGCTCCAGTGAACGCAGATCAAGATTTTCAATGTTATCCATTGCCATGTGGTAGTTATAAAAACGGTCGATGAAAGCAAAGTTAAAACCGTTGATGTCACCGTCTTCTCTGAATACAGTCAGGTCTGTATCGTTTGGCAGTAGTTTGTAGAGACTGTATAAAAGAGAGTTAGCTACGGGAAATGGTGGGGAGGCCTTGGCAAATTCACGGATCATCTGTTCATTCCCTCCGTTTGTTTCAATCAGCATAAATGACGGACCTCCTGTTCCCCGTGCTTCAAAATTGATAACAAGACCAACACTCTTTGCAAGTGGGTGATATTTCACAAAGGCCTTTGCCCCGAGAAGCCCAAGTTCCTCAGCATCAGAAAAAAGTATGATTATGTCATTTTGCGGTTTTTGGCCTTTTGCAAGAAATGCCCTGATGCTTTCCAGTATTGTTACCACCCCGGAACCGTCGTCACTGGCTCCGAATGATGCTGAGGCCCTGGAGTCGTAATGTGATAGAAGTAAAAGAGATTTTCCTTTACTATGATTTTCACCTTCAATTACCGAGATTATGTTATTTGCTTTTACTCCTGAATTCCACTTTCTGTTAAAGATTACCTGCTCCTGGGTGTCAACGTTTAGTCCAAGATGTTTCAATTCATCTATCAAATATATGCGAACAGCATCATGTGCATCATTCCCGGCATAATGAGGAGACCTGCTTATAACTTTAAGTTTTTCAAGAGCTCTGGCTGTTGAAAATTCAGCAGGCGGAGTTTTTTCATCAGAGATTGTCTGTGGAAATTGTGACCGGTAACTGAAAAAAACGATTAATCCCATTATGCCGGTCAGCAGGATGCCGGAATACTTTTTCATATGTCTGGAGTGTTGATTTTCAGATACAAGATAATAAAAAAGAAGATGGTAACGTAAAATGCTTTTTCCAGGAGGGCCAAAATTAAAACAGGGACTTCGCACTGAATGAAGCCCCTGTTTTGTCATCCTATGAAAAAAACTTACAGTTATCTTCTTCCTAAAACAATCTCTTTTGTATTTCCTTCCGAGTCGGTTATGGTTGCAAGAGCGTCACATTCGCCGTCGCCGTAATCAAGTGTAAACGACCTGTTTGTGTTCACAATAGATATTGTTCCTTTTACCGGGAAACGGCAAACTCTTTTTCTCCACAGCGGATTGTCTTCCACTATAGTGCGGTTGTAAGAAAATCCTTCGGAGTCGCTTCCTGAAGTTGAACCGGTGATTAGGAATTCATCGTCCCAGATGTTTCTCGGGGTATCAGTTCCGGCTATCTTTTCACGCTGCTTGTTTTCGATACGGGTTCTCCACTTTCCTTCAGGAGTTGTTATTTTCACATCAACCGACCAGGCAAAAACAAAGTTTCCGTCATCATTCCTTCCAAGGTTTTCGTATACTTTGTCGCCTTCGATGTTATTGTCGTTAAAATAAAATTCATCAAAAGTCACTGTGCGTTCTGTGTTTGGAACGTAGTGCGGGCCTGTTTTTTCAATAATTATTTTACCTCTTACCCAGGCCTCTTTAGTGCGGTGAACCAGAATCTTATGATTCTCAGGTCCGTAATCTACGGTGATTCGTACCGGATAGAATTGTCCTTCTACAAGGTGTTCGCGGGTAACAATGGGGTATTCAACATCTTCCATTGAGCTTTTCAAAGTAGATTCTTCCGCATAGCTGCCTTCAATGTCGAGGGCAGTGTAGACGTCAACCTGTTCTGCAACTCCGTCAAGTATTTCATCCATTTCGGTATCTTCCTGAACAATGGCTTCTTCATCGAGAGGTTGTTCTACAACCGCTTCATCATTCTTTTCACACGAAGTGAAAACCAATCCTGTAGCTATTAATGCTGTGACAAACAGACTTCTTGCTTTCATAACTTTAAAATTTAAGTGTTAATTGATTATTGTTTTTTATCCTTTTCAAAGATTTGTGTCACAGATTTAGATAGTGTAAAAACGAAAAGGTTTAACCACCGGATAAAAATTTTATGAAAAATTTGACTTTACCATATCATTAAAGTGCAAAGCACCGGCAATAATTATTATTGAAGAAGTGGAGAATTGAAAATTTGAGGAACTGAAACAAACCTTATTTCACCTAAATAACCTTAGTATATAAAAAATAAGGTGCAGAGCACCGGAACATCCCAGGACTATCATTTTTAATAAAAACTGATAACATAAATATTTTCCCGGCTGTTCTCCTTGTAGGAACACACGGCCGTGTGTTCCTACAAGGAAATAAAGAAAGATCTATTCTGTAATTATTTTAAGTGCAATAGCCCTGCGTAACAGCCCCCTGATTTCAAATCGTGTAAAATGTATTACCTTTGTACCCCCGTTACTTAGCGGGAATTTATTCACTTGAGGAAAAGAAAAATGGAGAGAAGCAAATTGTTACGAAAGCTGATAAAAGAGAGAGTTCTATTGCTCGACGGGGCAATGGGAAGTCTGATACAGAAACATAACCTTGAAGAGAAAGATTTTCGCGGAGAGAGATTCAAGGACCATCCGTCGCCGCTGAAGGGCGACAACGACCTTTTGTCGATAACACAACCTGAGATAATCAAAGATATACACCGCCAGTATCTGGAGGCGGGATCCGATATAATCGAGACCAACACGTTCAATGCAACTGCCGTTTCACAGGCCGATTACGGACTTGAAGACCTGGCGTACGAACTGAACCTTGCATCGGCAAAACTTGCACGTGAGGCAGCCGATGAGTACAACACAGAGGAGAAACCGCGCTTTGTTGCTGGTTCGATGGGACCAACCAACAAAACGGCCTCAATGTCGCCTGACGTGAACGACCCGGGTTACCGTGCCATCACTTTCGACGATCTGAAAAACGCATACCAGACACAGGTGAAAGGCCTGCTCGACGGCGGGGTGGATATGTTCCTTGTGGAGACCATCTTCGACACGCTGAATGCCAAAGCAGCTTTGGTTGCCATCAACAATGAGCTTAAAAAGCGCGGATTGAAAGATTTCCCGGTAATGGTATCAGTTACTGTTGCCGACGCTTCAGGACGAACACTTTCAGGTCAGACACTGGAGGCATTCCTGAACTCTGTTTCACATATCGACCTATTCTCCATTGGTCTGAACTGTGCTTTTGGTGCAAAAGACCTGAAACCTTACGTTGAAGAACTGGGAAAGAAAGCTCCGTTCTACATCAGTGCATACCCCAATGCCGGACTGCCTAACCAGTTTGGCGAGTACGATGAATCGCCCGACAAGATGAGTATTCAGATAAAAGAGTACCTGAACGACGGTCTTGTGAACATCATTGGGGGATGTTGCGGAACAACTCCTGATCATATCCGCAAATTCGCCTCTCTGCTTGACGAGGCAAAATTGCACGAGCCGGCAAAACCTGAACATACCACAAAGGTAAGCGGACTTGAGCCGTTGAAGTTCTCGAAAGAGGCAAACTTCATCAATGTGGGTGAGCGTACCAATGTGGCAGGATCACGTAAGTTTGCCCGCCTTATACGTGAGCAGAAGTACGAGGAGGCACTCGACATTGCACGCAGTCAGGTTGAGAACGGAGCTCAGATCATCGATGTGAATATGGATGATGCCATGCTTGATGCCAAAAAGGAGATGGTAACATTCCTGAACCTGATGGCTTCCGAACCTGACATTGCCCGTCTCCCGGTTATGATTGACAGCTCGAAATGGGAGGTCATCGAGGCAGGACTGAAGTGTGTACAGGGGAAGGCCATTGTGAACTCCATAAGTCTGAAAGAGGGTGAAGAGGAATTTCTGAAAAGAGCCGAAAGAATAAAAACATACGGTGCCGCAGTTGTTGTCATGGCTTTCGACGAGCAGGGACAGGCCGACAGTTATGAACGTAAGATTGAAATATGTGAGCGTGCTTACAAGCTACTGACCGAGAAGGTGAACTTCCCGCCTGAGGACATCATCTTCGATCCTAATATACTTGCCATTGCAACCGGTATCGAAGAGCATAACAACTATGCCGTCGATTTCATTAAAGCAACCAAATGGATCAAGGAGAACCTGCCTTACGCAAGAGTGAGCGGCGGAGTAAGTAATCTGTCGTTCTCGTTCCGCGGGAACAACATCGTGCGAGAGGCGATGCATTCGGTGTTCCTTTACCACGCCATCAAGGCCGGCATGGACATGGGTATCGTGAATCCGGGAATGCTTCAGATTTACGATGACATTCCAAAAGACCTGCTTGAGCTGGTTGAGGATGTGGTTCTGAACCGCCGTCCCGATGCAACCGAAAGATTGATCGAGTATGCTGAAAAGATAAAAGGACAAAAGGCCGAGACAAAGGAGAGTGACCGACTTGCATGGCGTGAGAAGCCGCTTGAAGAGCGTCTTCATTACAGCTTGATAAAAGGTATTCCTGATTTTCTTGAAGAAGACCTGAAAGAGGCACAGAAAAAATACAAGTTCTCACTCGATATCATCGAAGGCCCGCTGATGGACGGGATGAACATCGTGGGTGACCTGTTCGGATCGGGTAAAATGTTCCTGCCGCAGGTGGTAAAAACAGCCCGTGTGATGAAAAAGGCAGTTGCGATCCTGCAGCCGGCAATCGAAATGGAGAAAGCAGCAACAGGACAAGCCGGATCATCAAACGGAAAGATACTTATGGCCACCGTGAAAGGCGATGTGCACGACATCGGCAAGAACATTGTAAGTGTAATTCTTTCGTGCAACAACTATGAGATAATCGACCTTGGCGTGATGGTGCCAACCGAGACTATCCTGCGTGAAGCCATTGAGCAGAAAGTTGACATCGTGGGATTGAGCGGACTTATCACTCCTTCACTTGAGGAGATGGTGAATGTTGCCAGGGAAATGGAAAAACACGATATCAACGTACCTCTCATCATCGGCGGTGCAACAACATCGAAGGTTCACACTGCCGTGAAAATTGAGCCGCAGCGTAAAGAGCCCGTCGTATATGTAAAGGATGCTTCCCAAAGTGTTCAGGTGGTTAGTGCTCTGCTGTCGGACAAAGAGAAGGACGGTTTTGTCCGCTCAATACGTGGAGAATACGAAAAGATAAGACGTGCCAACACTGCAAAACGTGAAAAGGTTATCGTTCCCCTTGAGGAAGCAAGAGCAAACAGTTTTAAGTCCGACTGGGATAAAGTGGATATGCCTGCACCCGTCAAGCCCGGAGTTAATGTCTGGGAAGATTACCCGATATCGGAAATACGTAAGTTTATCGATTGGCGCTTCTTCTTTATGGCCTGGCGCCTGACAGGGACATTCAACGGTATTGAAGAGGTAACTCCTGAATCAGAGAATGAGTGGATTGCCGGATTTAAGGAAGAGGACAAAGATAAAGCAAAAGAAGCCCTGAAGATATACCGCGAGGCACAGGAGATGCTCGACCGCATTGAGAATGAAAAGATGCTGAAGGCAAATGCTGTGTTTGGCCTCTATCCTGCCAATGCCAAAGGTGATGACATAGTCCTGTTTGAAGACGAAAGCCGCACCAAGGAGCTTACTACTTTCCACATGATGCGTCAGCAGCAGAAGACACCGGGTGAGGAGGTTTACTTCTCACTTGCCGACTTCGTGGCACCTGAAAAGTACCCCGACCATATGGGAGCATTTGCCGTTACTGCAGGAATAGGCATCGAAAAATGGCTGAAGAGATTTGAGGACGACAACGACGATTACAACAGCATACTGCTGAAATCAATAGCCGACCGTCTTGCCGAGGCGTTCACCGAACTGCTTCACTACCGCATTCGCAAGGAGTACTGGGGATATGCTCCCGACGAAGATTTTGACAAGGCAAGATTCGTCAAGGAGAAATACCGCGGTATTCGTCCTGCCCTCGGCTACCCTGCCTGTCCCGACCACAGCGAAAAGCGTATTCTTTTTGATTTGCTTGAGGCAGAAGAGAAAGCCGGTATTACCCTTACCGAACACTACAGCATGTATCCCAATGCCTCGGTAAGTGGATTGATATTCGCACATCCCGAATCAAGGTATTTCGGAATAGGCAAAGTAGGTAAAGACCAGGTCCGCGACCTCGCAAAACGTAAAGGCATGACAATGGAAGAGGTGGAGAAGTGGATACCGCTGAACCTGGGGTATAAGTAGGGGAAAACTAACACAGAGGCCTGCCCGACTGCGCTGGTCAGGCGGGCTCGGAGACACAGAGGAGATTAATTACCTCCTCGTAGGAACGCACGGCCGTGCGTTCCTACGGGACATCAAATAACATACACCGTCGGCGTCGCTTCGAGCGATACTGACGGTTTTCTTTTATTTCGTATATTTGTAATATAACGTAACAGGAAAAACAATAATCATATAAATGACAAATAAAGAATATATATTATCAGAAATGCAACAACACAAGAATGAACTTAATAGTCTTGGTGTTGTTAAAATAGGACTTTTCGGTTCGTATGCAAGAGGAGAACAGTCTGATAAAAGTGATATTGATATTCTTATTGAATTTGCACCTAACAAAGAGACCTTTGATAATTATATGACTGTTTATGACATCCTTGAGGACATTTTCAAAAATGAAAAAGTTGAAGTTGTAACAAAAAACAGTCTTAGTTCTCATATTGGTCCTAAGATATTAAAAGAAGTAGTGTATGCATAAAGATCCGATAGAATATTTAAGACACATATTAGATGAATGTGATTTTATTAAATCGGTAATAACTCCGGAGCTAGAAAAGAATGATTTTTTGGAAAATGAAACTTTAAAACGAGCTGTAGTAAGAAGTCTTGAGGTTATTGGCGAAGCAACCAAAAAAATAACCGCCGATTTCAAGTACCGATGGAATTCAATATCATGGAAAAATATGGCCGGGATGCGTGATAGATTGATTCATGATTATATGGGTGTTGATTATTCTATTGTTTGGGATGTTGTGAAAAATAAAATTCCGGAACTGTATGATCAAATAGAAAGTGTTATCAAAGAGGAAACAAGAAAATAAATACGGTTACTTTCAAAAATAATCTATATTATCCATGTTTTTCAGACATTGGATCGTCCGGAACACCTGCCTTGTAGGAACGCATGGCCGTGCGTTCCTACAAGGGAATCAACAACACGCATCGAACAAGATTGACGGTTTCCTTTATAAACTTCAAATTTCCCATCTTTGTAAAAGCCAAGATAAAAGAAGATGAAAACAAGTGAGTTGATAAATGAAATTAAAAAGCTTCCTCTTTCAAAAAGAATTTATGTGATCGAGAAAGCCATTCATTCATTAAGAGAGCAGGAAGAGAAAAAGCAGATGTCAGAGGCCGCGGAGGAACTTCTTGATGATTATACAAATGATAAAGAGTTGACTGCCTTTACAGTTTTATAATCATAGACTAATCTCATACAGACATTGGATCGTCCAAAACGCAGTGAAGGACATCCATTCGTCAAATAACGACCTGCCTCGTAGGAACGCACGGCCGTGCATTCCTACGAGGGGGTATCAATAACACACACCATCGGCGTCGCTTCAAGCGACACTGACGGTTGTAACAAAAACTCTGCGCCTCCGTGACTCTGTGTTCATCCCTCCCCCTCCCAAACAATTTTCAATTTTTAGTATCTTTGCAAATAATTTAATTATTTAATCTTTTCCTGTTGACAGGAATAAACTAAGGTACCACAATGACCGTAGCAGAACTGATAAGAGCACAAAAAGATACCGGATTTTCATTTGAATTGTTGCCGCCGCTTAAGGGCAATGACATAAACCGAGTTTTCCGCACAATTGATATGCTGAAGGAGTTCAATCCTTTATACATCAACATAACATCACACCGTGACGAAGTTGTTTTTAAAAATACTGAAAAGGGATTGTTCGAGCGAAAGGTTATACGTAAGCGTCCCGGAACGGTTGCTGTGGCTGCATCCATTCAGCATAAATACGGCATCAAGGTAGTGCCGCACATCATCTGCAGCGGTTTTACAAAAAGTGAAACAGAGTATGCTTTGATCGACCTTAACTTCCTTGGTATTCACGATATTCTTGTACTTCGGGGTGACAATTCTCAAAAGGAAAGATTTTACAATCCGGGTGATGAAAGCAACCATTACGCCATTGACCTGATCAATCAGATAAATGACCTTAACAAAGGTAAATTCCTCGACGGCACGCTTGTTGAACCGTTTGAAACACCTTTCAGTTATGGCGTGGCAGGATACCCTGAAAAGCATGAAGAAGCTCCCAACATGGAGTCAGATATTTTCTGGCTTAAACAAAAAGTTGATGCAGGAGCCGAATACATCGTTACCCAGATGTTTTTCGACAATGAAAAGTATTTCAATTTTGTCGACCGGTGCCGTAAAGAGGGGATCAATGTTCCCATCATACCGGGACTGAAGCCGATAACGCTGAAAAACCAGCTTACTGTTTTGCCTAAGATATTCCATGTTGATATCCCCGAACCTTTTGCCAAAGAACTGCGCAAATGCAAAGATGACGATGAAGTAAAAGAGGTGAGTGTTGAGTGGTGTACCATGCAGGCCAAAGAGCTGAAAGATGCAGGTGTACCCATGCTTCACTTTTACACTATGATGGCTTCAAAAAGTGTTCGGAAAGTAGCTAAAGAGATTTTCTGAAAATAAAAAAGCCCGGCATTAACCGGGCTTTTTTTGGGTGGAAGATCGGACTTGAACCGACGACCCCCGGAACCACAATCCGGTGCTCTAACCAACTGAGCTACATCCACCGTTTTGCTTTAGCGGTTGCAAAGATAATATTTAATCTTTTTTATGCAAAAGAATAATCTCAAGATAAATCTTAAACGACGTTAAAAAATCATATTACACAACTCCGTTATGTGGATTCAGGAACTCCGGCACTATTCTTTTTTTGCTGTGTTGCTCAAATGCGTAGGCAATTCTGATCAATACAGGTTCAGAATATGCTCGTCCGAAGAATGATAATCCGAAAGGAAGTCCGTAAGCAGAACCTGCAGGTACAGTAATATTAGGATATCCGGCTCGGGCTGCTGCTGAAGAGCTGCCACCTCCTCCGTGGTCGCCGTATATAAGTTCGGTTGTCCAGGCCGGGCCACCGGTAGGTGCTACTATGGCATCCAGGTTATGCTTGTCTATAATGTTGTCTATTCCTTCTCTTGATTCCTTGAGCACGTTGCTATGAGCTTCAAGATACTCTTTGGTGTTAAGGTCTCCTTTTTCTTCGGCCATTTCAAGTATCTCCTGGCCGAAGTACGGCATTGCTTCGTCAGCATGTTTTTTGTTGAACTCTATAACATCTTTCAGAGATCTTATGCCTAATGCCGGATCTATGTTTGCAAAATACTTGTTCAGTCCGTCTTTGAATTCATAAAGTAAAACATTGAAGGCATCCTGACCCTTTCCGGCCGGTATTCTTTCGTCGATGTCGATAATGACAGCTCCCTGTTGTTTCATTATTTCAATAGCTTTTTCAAGCTCTTCATTTTCCTTTCTCACTTGTCCGAAATATGATCTGGCTATTCCGAGGCGTGCACCTTTTAATCCGTCTTTATCCAGGAATTTAGTGTAGTCAGAATATGAATTACCATTGCTTTCCTGTGTGCGCTTATCATTGGGATCGGTTCCGGTAAGAGCACCGAGAAGTATTGCAGCATCTTTAACCGTACGTGCCATCGGACCGGCAGTATCCTGGGTCTCAGAAATGGGAATAATGCCTGAGCGTCCAACAAGACCAACGGTCGGTTTAATTCCCACTACTCCGTTTGCGTTCGAAGGGCAAACAATGGAACCATTTGTTTCAGTACCTATTGCAAGAGCCGTCAGGTTGGCTGAAACAGAGGCCCCTGAACCGGAACTTGAACCGCACGGATTACGTGACAGGATATACGGGTTGTGTGTTTGGCCGCCACGGCTGCTCCAGCCGCTGGTTGAATGTGTTGAGCGGAAATTGGCCCACTCGCTAAGGTTAGTTTTCCCAAGGATAACTGCACCTGCTTCACGTAGTTTTTTGGCAACATAGCTGTCCTGTTTGGCATAGTTTCCTTTCAGGGCAAGAGCTCCTGCGGTTGTCATCATTTTATCTGCAGTGTCAATGTTATCTTTTATCAGAATGGGAATACCGTGCAGCGGACCTCTTATTTTGCCTTCTTTTCTCTCTTTGTCGAGCTGTCTTGCAATGTTCAATGCATCAGGATTCAGTTCAATAACAGAGTTTAATTTCGGGCCTGAGCTGTCTATTGCTTTAATTCTTTCAATGTATAGTTTTGTTGTTTCTTCTGCAGAAAGAGTTCCGTTTGCCATTCTTTTTTGCAGTTCATCAACCGTGATTTCGTTCAATTCAAAATCATTGGGTTTGGCTTCTTTGGTCGTGGCTTTTTTATTTTCGGTTTTACAAGATGAGAATGGAGATACCGTTACTGCAGCTCCGCTTAATGTGGCAAAGCGTATAAAACTTCTTCTTTTCATAGATTTGAGTTTAATTCTGATTTATTTCAACTAAAATAGTCAAAATATTATAAAATTCAGAATGTTAGGAGTAAAGAGCCGGTTTGTGGTGATGCTGGTTTTTGCTACATTTGTTTTCGGCTTATTATTAAATCATTTAACATGAAAGTATTTGTTCCAAACGAAGAACTTGACTCGAAAATACAAAAACTGATACGGTCCTTCAGAAAACAGATGGATGGGGAAGTGTCGGACCAGATGAATAAAAGAGGTGTGAAATACAGGCTTAATTTCGGCATCAGTCTGATTAATCTCAGAGAAAAGGCAAAAACCTTACCGCACAATCTGGAATTTGCCGACAGACTATGGCACAGAACAATAAGAGAAACCATGATTCTGGCAACATTGGCAGTTCCTGTTGATGATATACCTAAAGAAATGGCTTTTGAATGGATGGAGATGGTTGATAACTGTGAGCTTGTGGAACAAACGGCTTTGAATCTTTTTAGTAAGGTTCAGTATGCCAGTGACCTGATTGATGCTATGCTTGCCGGAAATGCCTATAAACGTGCTCTTGCATACTATACGGCCGGATGGCTTATCCGAAACGGGAATGGTGACCATGAGGTTCAGGAGCAGGTTTTTGCAGCAGCGCTGAAAGAGAATGGTCAGGATGAGGTTTTTTGTCTGTACCGCGGAATAACTCATTTTGTGAGACAAATGCTCAGAATTGATAGGAATACAGTTGAGAAATGCAGGCAGCTTATTGAAAAATACGAACAGTTGGAAAACAAGAATCTTAGATGGGTAACAATGGAGTTGAATGATGAGTTGGAATATTTATAATTTCATTCGAAAAAGACAATTGGCTTATGGATTAAATATATGAGGGCTGTTTTTGTTTCAATTTATCATTATAAGGATGGGTAAAACAATAGAAAATAAAAAGTGAAAAAAATCACATTTTTTTGAAAACTAATAATTTATATTTTTATCCCCGTGATTATTCCGGTAACTTTAGAAGTCTAATTAATTAAGGAACAAAAATGAGCAATAATCTTGAAGCATATTTTGAGAAGTTCAGAAAGAACATAGTAGGATGGGATGCTAAAATAAAAACTCCCTACGGAGAAAAACCGTTGATATATGCCGACTGGATTGCCAGTGGCAGGTTGTACAGGCCGATAGAGGAAGCTATTTTGGATAAGATAGGTCCTTATGTGGCAAATACCCATTCCGAGTCAAGCGATACCGGAATGATCATGACCAATGTATATAAGTTGTCGCATAAGATAATAAAAGACCACGTAAATGCAGGCGAGGATGATATAATCATCACCATAGGCTCGGGTATGACTTATGTTATAAATAAGTTACAGCGCATAATGGGATTGCGTATCCCCGAGCAGGCAAAAAAACACTGCTTTATTCCTCCCGAAGAGAGGCCTGTGGTTTTTATTACTCATATGGAGCATCATTCAAACCATACTTCCTGGCTTGAAACCGAAGCTGATGTTGTTGTTCTTGAACCTAATGAAGACCTTCTTGTTGATCCTGACCAGTTGCGTAAAGAACTTAAGAAGTATGAAAAGCGCCCCTTTAAAATAGGTTCCTTTTCGGCTTGCTCTAATGTTACAGGTATTCATCCGCCCTATCGAGAGCTTGCCAGAATAATGCATGAGAACGGAGGTTTTTGTTTTGTTGATTTTGCTGCTAATGCACCGTATGAGCCAATTGATATGCATCCTGAAGATCCTATGGAAGGACTCGATGCTATATTCTTTTCTCCTCATAAATTCCTGGGCGGCCCGGGAAGTGCCGGAGTGATGATTTTCAATAAGGCACTGTATCATAACACTGCTCCAGATAATGCCGGAGGCGGAACCGTAGACTGGACAAACCGCTGGAATAAGTATAAATATGTTGATGATATTGAAGCCAGAGAAGATGGCGGTACTCCGGGATTTCTTCAGTCCATAAGGGCGGCAATGGCGATTAAGCTGAAAGAGGAGATGGGTTGCGAAAATATTCGTAAGCGTGAAGAGGAGATGGTTGGTAAAATATTCAAAGAGTTCAGGAAGATTCCGGGTATGAATATTCTTGCCGATAATGTGGAAGAGCGTATCGGTTCTATATCCTTTTATCTTGATGATATTCATTTCAACCTGGTTGTACGGTTACTGAATGACCGGTTTGGTATACAGGTGCGCGGTGGTTGTTCATGTGCCGGAACATACGGACATTATCTGTTACATGTTGATTTTTATACATCCAATAAAATTACCAGTAAAATTGATGCCGGAGTTTTATCGGAAAAACCGGGATGGGTGCGTATGTCGGTACATCCTACAATGTCGGATGATGAGCTGGATTATATAATTGATGCAGTGAAACAAATTGCCGAAAAAGGTAAAGAATGGGCTTCGGATTATGATTATGATCCGCATAAGAATGAATTTTTTCACAAAAAGTTTCCTCCTAAACGGAAAGAAGATTATAATTCATGGCTTGAATTTTAATTTATTTAAGAATTTAAGTTTGTGTTTAAAATTTTTATATTTACCTTTGCAATCCGTTTTTGGAAACAGACATAAAAATATATAACAATGAAAAAAGGAATACATCCGGAGAATTATCGGCTGGTAGCTTTTACAGACATGTCGAACAATGATACATTTATTACTCGTTCAACTGTTGCAACAAAAGATACTATAGTTATTGATGGGGTGGAGTATCCGCAGGTAAAACTTGAAATTTCAAGTTCTTCTCATCCTTTTTATACCGGTAAGATGAAATTGGTTGATACTGCAGGACGTGTGGATAAGTTCAGAAGCAGATATCAGAAGCATCTTGACAAAGTCAAGGCAAAGAAATAAATTAACCTTTTTAAGGGTTAGCGTAGAAAGCTTCGGTATACCCGAAGCTTTTTTTTTGCCGGACATTTAAGTTTGTATCTTTGGCATACAGATTGCCTGTAGTAATACCGGCGTAGTATGTCCTTTAAAAAGGACAAAATGTCATATTGTTTTTTTACAAATGAGTGAGCGATATGGGTAATGCATTATTCGATCAAAATAAATTTTTTTTAGCAGATATGTTTGAGTCCGAGTCAGATTTTATACCGATAGTAACAGAAGAAGATGATGATAATGTAAATGAGTATGAGCTGCCCGAAGAGTTGCCGTTGTTGCCACTGCGTAATACGGTGTTGTTTCCCGGGGTTATAATTCCGATTTCTCTGGGAAGAGAGAAATCTATGAGGCTCATACAGGAACTGAAGGACTCTAAAGGATATTTCGGTGCCATAGCACAAAAGGATGTTAATGTTGAGGATCCCGGTTTTGATGACCTGTACAAGGTTGGAACCGTTGCCAAGATTATTAAGGTTCTTGAAATGCCCGACAATTCCACCTCTGTAATTATTCAGGGCAAGAAACGGTTTCGCATGACCGAGCTTACTGCCACCGAACCTTATTATTCTGCCAGGGTGGAAGCTTTGCCTGACGTTACACCGGAAGAGGAGGACAAAGACAAGTTTGAAGCAATTGTAGGTTCTATTAAAGACCTTTCACTCAGGATTATAAAAAGTTCTTCCAATCTTCCGCCCGATGCATCTTTTGCAATCAGGAATATCGACAATCCGGTGTTTCTGATAAATTTCGTCTGTTCAAATACCGATATTAAGATAGAGCACAAGCAGGAACTTCTTGAGATCGATGATCTCATTGCAAGGGGTATGAAGTTGCTTGAATATCTTGCCCGCGAGGTTCAGATGAACGAACTGAAGAATGATATTCAGTCGAAAGTTAAGCTTGATATTGATCAGCAGCAGCGTGAATACCTGTTGCAGCAGCAAATAAAGGCTATCCAGGATGAGTTGGGTTCAAGTCCTATTGAGCAGGAGATACGGGAGCTGAAAGAAAAAGCCGAAACCAAGAAGTGGAGTAAAGAGGTTGCCGAGCTTTTCAACAAAGAGCTTGACAAACTTCAGCGGCTTAATCCTGCCGCAGGTGAATATTCGGTGCAGTACAACTATCTGCAGACACTGCTCGACTTGCCCTGGAATGAGTATACTGAGGATATTTATGACCTGAAAAGGGCATCGAAGATACTCGACAGAGATCACTACGGACTTGACAAAGTGAAGGAGAGGATTCTTGAGCACCTTGCAGTACTGAAGCTTAAAGGTGAGCTTAAATCGCCTATCATTTGTCTGTACGGACCTCCGGGAGTTGGTAAAACATCACTCGGAAAATCAATTGCAGAGTCACTGGGGCGTAAGTATGTCAGAATGTCACTTGGCGGGTTGCATGATGAGGCAGAGATACGTGGTCACAGGAAGACATACATTGGTGCAATGCCCGGACGAATAATTCAGAATATTAAAAAAGCAGGTGCAGCAAACCCGGTGTTTATTCTGGACGAGATTGACAAGATCAGTTCAACTTTTCATGGTGATCCGGCCTCTGCACTTCTGGAAGTGCTTGATCCGGAACAGAATGCCAACTTCCATGATAATTTCCTGGAAGTTGATTTCGATCTGTCGAAAGTGATGTTCATCGCAACAGCCAATAATTTAAGTACAATTGCAGCTCCTCTGCTTGACAGAATGGAGCTTATCGAAGTTAGCGGTTATATTCTTGATGAGAAGGTTGAGATTGCAAGAAGGCATCTGATACCGCAGCAGATGGAAGATCATGGCATTCCGAAGGGAACCATTAAGTTCAATAAAAAAATACTTGCATATATCATTGAACACTATACCAGAGAATCGGGAGTTAGAGAACTGAATAAGGTGCTTGCTAAACTCATCAGGAAAGTTGCGCTTAAAATAGCCCGCGATGAGGAGATTAATAAGAATCTGACAATAACAGATGTCAGAAATTATCTTGGAGCCGAACGATTCTCGAAAGACAGATGGCTTGAAAACAACATGGCAGGTGTGGTTACCGGTCTTGCATGGACAGCCGTCGGTGGCGAAATACTGTTTGTGGAAACGAGCCTGAGCAAAGGCAAGGGGAAACTTACCCTTACAGGTAATCTGGGAGATGTAATGAAAGAGTCGGCTGTGCTCGCACTTGAATACATTCACTCACATGCCGAGGAGCTCGGTATCGATCCGGAGGCTTTTGAGAAATGGAATGTGCATGTTCATGTTCCTGAAGGAGCAATACCCAAAGACGGTCCGTCGGCAGGTGTTACGCTGGTTACATCTCTTGCTTCGGCCTTTACCCAGCGTAAAGTGAAAAAGCGTATTGCAATGACCGGTGAAATAACACTGCGCGGCAAGGTGCTGCCTGTGGGTGGAATAAAAGAGAAGATTCTTGCAGCCAAACGGGCAGGCATTACCGATATTATTCTTTCGAAAGAGAATAAGAAAGATATAGATGAGATAAAAAGCATCTATATCGAAGGACTTAAATTTCATTTTGTTGACACTGTCGATGAAGTGCTGTCAATAGCTCTTTTAAAAGAAAAAGTGAAAAATCCGCTTAAGATCTGAAATAATAGTAATTTTATTTTAAAAATAACATCATGGTAGAATTGATAATTAAGAACATTAGTGAGGTTGAAGAGCCGCTTCAGGAGAAAGTGAAGGCCTTATGTGAAGAGAAAAGCGAATTTTACAAAGAGCTTTTCAAAAAATATGATAAGGAACTGACTCTTGAGGTGATTTTCGATCACTCTTCATCTTTGTACAAAGTGAGCGCATCTATAAATCTTAAAAGCAAAAAAGTTTTAATTGCCGAAGAAGGTAAGGATGTGATGAAAGTAGTTACCGGACTTTTTGCAGAGTTTAAAAAAGCTGTGAAAAGACAATATGAACTCGAACGTAAAGATTACGAATATAAGCGTAAGCGATAACGAAAAATAAAACGTTTTAAAGGCCTGTCTTTTCCCGGACGGGCTTTTTTGTTTTTATTCTTTGTATCCGGTTTTGTGGTTTTCACCTCATGTTAAGAATGAAATCTGCAGCAATCTTTTGCTGAGGGAAATATTTCTCTTCAAATTCAACAATAATCTCTTTCATTTTGGGTGTAAGTCGTTCCAGCGATTTTCTTATGATAGACTTCGGAATATGTTTGTAATATGCCTGCGCTATTCCGCCTGTAATTGATGCCAGGGTGTTAGTGGGACCACCGATTAAAATGGCTTTTTTTATTGCATCCTCGTATGAGTCGGACATAAGGAATGCAGTAACTGCTGCAGGAACAGGAGATTCTTCAACCGATGACGAAGGGTAATCAGATATGTTTTCATTCAGTCTGAAATCAAAAATATCTTCAACAAACTGTTTTATCTCTTTTTTTATGCCATCATTTTTTGCCAGATAAATAGCTCCGGCAACAGCTTTTGATGCTTTGATTTTAAGAGGAATGTTATGTGTTATTTTTGTTGTTTCTTCGGCAAGGCTCATTGCTTCTTCGATACTTTCTGCTGCAAAACCTATGGGGCTTATTCTTCTGGCGGCACCATTACCGCTGCTTATGTAAACACTTTTATCATTTGATAGTACCCAGTTCAGAAACTCCTCACGATATCCGGCCATCGGGCAGGTGCGCACCCATTCCCTGAGGGATTCTGCAAAGCTTTTGCCGTTTAATATTGCATCAGCTGTTGATAGAGTAAGAATTGTGTCATCAGTGTATGCAGACGAGGGTTTAATAAACTGGAAATTATTTGCATCGATGGGTTTGTCGATGTAAACTGAACCTATAATGTCTCCTATGATGGCCCCTTTCATGTTGAGTATATTTGGTTAAATCGGCGTAAATATAACTGAAAAAAATATTTTGACACGCAAGAATGTTAATAAATATTAAAAAAGATATCTCTTTTTTTAGGAAGAGAAGGCTGTGTTAAAAGGGAATTAAAAAAGAGAATCGGAAATAGCTATCTCAATAGTGACACTGTCTTCAGGTAACGTTAAACTGTCTGTTATTTCTTTTGTGACGGGTTCCTGAGGCGTGGGACCTATGACTTGTTGAGTAGCTGGGGTTTTAACCGGGACTCTTTTACCGTCATTGAATTTCATAATGAAAGCATCGTTGAATCCAATGCGTTTTACAATATCCAAAAAGGTCCTGGCTTTTTCGTAATCTCTGAACCGACCTAGCGTGAGCTGATTTATTCCGTCGTAAGAATCCTGCTGAAGGGATATGAGGTTTTCTTTATAATCATCAAGGTTTATTCCGGTATATGCACCTATCTGAACGCAATAAATCAGCCCTTTTGTTTTGTTTAAAGGAACCGGAATTGAATCGATGATTGTTTCTGCTTTGTTTTCGGTGGGCGTTGTAACCTGTTCGGGTTTTTGTATAGCAGTAATTTTCTGGGATAACTGTTCTGTTGTCGGTTTTGTTTTGTCGGCCGAAAGTACTATCATACCTTTAACAGCCATTATTGTTAGCAGAGCAGTAAAGAAAAATGTTGTAAAATAGACAGTGCGCCGCAATGAAGCAATTTTTCCCGACTGCCTGTATGTTCTTTCACGCAATCGTTGCACTTCTTTTTCCAAGGCCTCCTGCCTTGTTTGATTTTTCCACTCTGTAAAAGCCTCTTCAGTCATTCCCCCTGTTAATGTTTTTTATTACCCGGTTTCAACGTACTACAAAAATAAAAGAATTTTCTTTGAATCGGGGGTAAAGTGTTTTTTTTTCAGGAGATATCCGGTGGTATCGGTAAATTAGCTCCTTAATTGTTCAATATCCGGGTAATAAATAACGGGTTTTTACAGAAATTCGGAATTATAAATTTTACTCCCTTGCTTAGGAAAATGCTTAAAAGTTCAGATTACGGAATTCGTTACTAACTACCTCCTTTATAGCAGGGTATGCTTTCTCAAGAAATGTTTTTATTTCTTTTGGTTTTACCCAGAATATGTTTTCTATATCCTCTTCGGTCTGAGGAGTAAGTCCGGAGGCGGTCGTAGTCATCCTGAACCAGTGAGTCTCTTTAAGTACAGGAGTATTATCTATAAAATAGATATGGTAGGTAACCGTAATATTTTTTTTTATCACAGCATTGTCGATGCCGCATTCTTCCATTATTTCGCGCACGGCACATTCCTCAATGGTTTCTCCTTCGTCAAGCTTTCCTTTGGGCAAATCATTCATTCCACGCCGGTAAATTCCGATGAATTCATTTTTTTTGTTGAAAACCATTCCGCCTGCAGCAATAATTATTTTAAATAATGACCTGAAGGTGCTAAAACAACTTTTTATGTCGTGGCTGTAAATTACTGCAAATAAAATGTGGTCCTTTGAGAGAAATCCGTCGATGAATTTTTTCAATCCGTTTGCAGTGTCATATTTGTATATTGCATCTGCTTTAGCAACTGCAGTTCCGGAGATATCGTCGGTAAAAAAAAGAGTTCTGTCCTTAAAAAAAACTTTATACCTTTGCATCATGGAAAAATTAGAAGTAAAGATAGCCAAAGAGCTGATGCAAATAAAGGCAATAAAATTGCAACCCGCAAATCCTTTTACGTGGGCATCAGGATGGAAATCACCCATATATTGTGATAACCGCAAAACTTTGTCATACCCGGCTTTACGAACATTTATCAAGGAGCAGTTCAGCAAGCTTATACGTGAAAAACATCCCGATGTTGAAGTGATAGCCGGAGTGGCAACTGGAGCAATTGCACAAGGTGTTTTAGTAGCCGAAGAGCTCGGGTTGCCTTTTGTTTATGTAAGGTCAGCACCAAAAGGTCATGGCATGGGAAACCTTATTGAAGGAGACCTTAAGCCCGGGAAAAAGGTTGTGGTTATCGAAGATCTGATATCAACCGGAGGAAGCAGTCTGAAAGCAGTAGAAGCTTTGCGCAATGCCGGTAGCGAGGTGCTGGAGATGTTTGCAATTTTTACTTACGGATTTCAGGTGGCTAAAGATAATTTTGAGAAGGCAGGAGTTAAGCTTACCGTTTTAAGTGATTATGGAACTCTGGTTGATGTGGCGGTAGAAACAGGATATGTTTCAGAAAGTGATATTCAGACACTGTCGGAGTGGCGAAAAGATCCGGGTAACTGGAACAAGGAATAAAAAACAATAAGATGACAAAATTTGAAAGTGCTATTAAGGAAGTTCCTTATTCTGCAGAAACGATATACAATTTTCTTTCTGATTTCGATAATTTTGGAGAGGTTATTCCTCAGGATAAAATAAAGAACTGGCAATCGTTTGGCGACCATTGTACGTTTGAGATTGATATGGTGGGTGAGGTTGGGTTGCGTATAGTGGAGACCAATCCACACGATACCATTAAGTATGTGGCCGAAGGGAATACGCCCGTTAACTTTTTTCTCTGGATTCAGATAAAAGAGGTGGCAGAGGGTGACAGTCGTATTAAGCTTACCATTAAAGCCGAGCTTAATCCGATGATAAAAATGGTGGCTTCAGGCCCTATTAAAACATTTCTCGAAGTTCTTGCCGACGGCATAGCTTCGCATAAATATGAGTAAC
>JAADEM010000053.1 GCA_013153405.1 Chlorobiota bacterium | reverse complement strand
CCTATTGAGAGACACCGGAAGTTTTTACCGCAATTAAAAAAAGTGCCTGAATATAATTACGAGAACATAGTTAAAGGTGGCCGGATGTTTTTGTTCGGTCTTATGATGAAAGTAATAATCGGGGATTCATTCGGGATAGTTTTAAATAATATATTTGATAATGTATCACGATACAGTAGTCTGCCTGTACTTATTGTTTTCTTTATACTACCGGCTCAGATTTATGCCGATTTTGCTGGTTATACTTTAATGGCGCTGGGGCTTGGAAGGATATTTGGATTTAATCTTTCCGAGAATTTCAGAAGACCGTTCTGGGCAGGAGATATTTCAGGATTCTGGAAACGCTGGCATATCTCTCTTACATCATGGTGTAATGATTTTATATTTAACCGGATATTACTGAAAAGAAGGAAGTGGGGGAAAATAGCTTTTGTATATTCTGTTTTTGTCACTTTTCTGATTATCGGAATATGGCACGGCGCAAACTGGACATTTGTGGTTCTTGGTGTTCTACAGGCGGCTATTCTCACTTTTGAGTTTTTTACACTGAAAAAAAGGAAAGAGATTGGTAAAAAGATGACTAATGATATTCTGTATATAATAGGATTTCTGTATGTGTATCTGTGGATGGCATTTTCACTTATTTTTTTCTTTAGTCACAATATAAAGGATGCATATGTTTTTCTGAAAAAACTTTCATTATGGGGAGGCTGGAAAGATGGCTATTCAGGGCTTGATGTTAATGATTTTGAGTTTATATTCTCGTTCTTTCTGTTTATTGCTCTTTTGATTTATGAATATTTAAAAGAACGGGGAGTAGAAATAGATAAATGGTTTTTTAACCGTCCAAGGGGAGTAAGATGGACGGTATATATTATTGTGTTTCTGTTTGTAATTTATTTTAGTAAGAATCAGAACCCATTTAAATATGCAGACTTTTAATATTGCATGTTAAACAAAAAATCGATGAGTAATATATTGAAGAATAATTCGGTGAATTTATTAAAATTTATAATTATAGTTTTTACAGTATTCATTGTTAATTATTTTATCAATTCATGGTTTATTAATAACGATCCCAAAAAACTATCTCAGAATATAAATGTATTAATGCTTGGCGATTCCCAGGTAATACATGATTGCAATCCATCGGTTATAAAACATTCTGTTAATATTGCCCAGGACGGATGTCCGGTTATTATCAATTATTATTTGCTGAAATATATAACAGAACATAACCCTGGAATAAGCAAGGTTGTTTTTGGTATAAGTTTCAACAGCTTTCTGAAAAGAAGTGAAGATAAGTTTATGAAAAGAAATACGGCACAGCAATATATGAGCATTGCTTACCCGTTTATGAAAAAAGATGATTTTAAAAACATTGATTTTTTGTGGTCGGTATATATAGAAGTAATTGTCAGAAATCTGTTTATCCCGAATTATTATTACTGGCATAATTTTATTGCCGGATATTTCCCATCAATGAAAAAAAAGTATCCGTACGACAGATACGGGTATATACCGACAAATATTGTTTATAATAACTGGAACGATAATGCTTATTTTGAAAAGAGGGCAAAGTATAAATTTTATGGTAAGGATAATGAAATAAGGTTTGGAGAAAAGAACAATTCCTATCTGGATTCATGTGCAGGTTATTGTGAAAGAAACAATATTAAACTTTATATCGTTCTGATGCCGGTGGAGCCACGCTTTACTAAATATGAACCAGATACGGTTAAATTATATGTGAAAAACAAACTGGAAAAGATAAAAGATAATTATAAAAGCACTGAGGTGCTTGACTATAAAAACAGGTATGAGGGGAAAGAATATTTTAGCGATTACCTGCATCTTAATGAGAAGGGTGCAAATACATTTTCAGTTGAACTGAATAAAGATGTAAATATAGTAACTAATAAAAAACAGTAAGCGAATGAGTTTTATTTCTCTGCCTTTTCTGGTATTCCTCATAACGGTATTTACACTTTTTTTCGGAGTTAAAAAAAAGTATAGAATAAAGTTGTTGTTTATTGCCAGCTTGTTTTATGTTGGTACTTTTTCCACTTCATTTGTTATATATGTTCTTGTTTTTACTTTTATTAATTATTCTGTCGGAAAAAAGGTTTATTTGTCCACAGGCAGGATAAAGAAGCGTATTTATTTTCTGGGACAGATTCTGAATATCGGGAGTTTGTTATACTTTAAATATATCAGTTTCATTATTGAGAATATTAATTATCCTTTGAGTTTATTATCTGGTGGAATTAAACTGCCAATTCCTGATGTGTTAATTCCGATAGGAATATCTTATTATACATTTCAGGGAATAAGTTATTTGTATCTTATTTATAAAGCCGGAGATAAACCGGAGGACAGTTTTATCGATCTGGGATTATATATGATATTTTTTCCGAAAATTCTTGCCGGGCCTATCGAAAGACATCGTAATTTCTTACCTCAGTTAAAGGTTAATCCGGAATTTGATTATGAAAGGATTGTTTCCGGAACCAGATTGGTTATGTGGGGAATGTTTAAAAAGGTTGTAGTTGCCGATCAGTTTGCTTTAATAATAAATAAGTTTTATGGTGATGTTGATGGATTTACCGGTAATGCAACCATTCTTGTTTTTTTGATACAACCGTTGCAGGTATATTTTGACTTCTCGGGTTATACAGATATGGCTATAGGGATAGCCAGAATTTTTGGAATAAATTTAAGTGAAAATTTCAACAGACCTTTTATGTCCTCCACTGTAGGTGAATTCTGGCGACGGTGGCACATATCATTATCTTCCTGGTTTAACGATTTTGTATATAACCGTCTTATTATTAAACACAGGAAATGGGGAAATAAAGCGGTTATATATGCAATATTTATATCTTTTACTCTGATAGGATTGTGGCATGGAGCACAGTGGACGTTTGGGGTATTGGGAATATTACAGGTGATTGCTTTGATATATGAATTCATGACCCGGAAATGGAGGAAAAAGATGTCAGGTAAGATTAATCCTTTCCTGCTGAGGTGGGGAAGCAGACTTATTGTTTATATGTTTTTCGGGTTGTCTCTTGTATTTTTCTTTTCACATAATATGAAAGATGCCTTAACCTTTTTTCATAATCTGGATAATGTCAGAGATGTTACAAATTTTCATTTTGGGTTTAATATAATACGATGGGAATTTTTTATCGCTTTGACTTTTGCCTTTTTATTTATATTGAAGGAAGGACATGAAGAGGATAATGGTGGTG
>JAADEM010000054.1 GCA_013153405.1 Chlorobiota bacterium | reverse complement strand
GTTGTAAATGCTACAACTACAATAAGTTTAAGAGTTTTCATTTTATTGGGTTAGATGTTAGCTGGTTATTTAGTTTTTATGTATTCACGTATTTGTAATTATGTAATAGTTTTTAATCAATATAGAGCTTAAAATCCGGAACTTTTACTGGCTGACAATATCTGACTTTCCGATATTTTTTATAAATATATGAAAATGCGGAAAAATATCATGTATTAATTGTGATTTTTTTTCATAATCAGATGTAAAGAAACAAGGGTTTATAACAGCTTGTGATTTTTGTAGTTATGAAATCTCCATTCAACAGCCTGAAAGAAATCAGTATAATAAATAGAAATATTTACTTTTCAGGAAGAGTATTAGTATTTAAACGGTATTATTACGCATTTTCCTTCTGTTTCTGTTTTTTAGTTTAACGGCAAGGTGCATCAGAGGATAACGCTCGGTCTTTAAGATTATAAATTATAATATAACGTCATGTTAAAATCATGGATTGAAACTAATTCTGGCATGCGGGTTGTAATTTCTCATTTTTATGCCAGGGTATACTTTTTTTCGCCGGAATTCGTGTGGGTATATAGGTTTTAATGTATTTATATTCTGTTGTTTTAGTGATTAATCAGGTTGTTTTATTACAGGTGCGAGTAGAATAAGAAAGGTGAAAATGTTTTTTTTTAATGAAAATTATGATAAATTTACGTTTCACAACCGGAAACCTAGCTGTTCGTTAATAATAAAAATATTCTGCATAAGTGCCTGTTGGTATTGGCATTGCTATAACTTTTTAGGGGGAAACAATATGGGTAAATTTATTTTTAATAGTATCAAATGGAAGATTATAATTATTGTAATATCTTTTATTGTATTGGTTTTTGGATCCCTGAATGTTATTACAAGGGTACAGATAAAGAAAAATATGTTGTCGGATTCAAAAAGGATCATAGATGAAGCAAATTTGCATTATGCAGAAAAAATAAATAAGGTTTTCAGTAATACTTTTCAGGTGGCAAATACATTTTCATGTGTGTTCGAAAATGTAATGGAACAAAGTAGTGATGTGAGGGATACCCTGACTAAGAATATACTGCTTGACGTGTTAAAAACAAATAAAAACTTTTTGTCGGTTGGAATTCATTATGAACTGAATGCCTTGGATGAGAATTATGATAAAAAGCACGGCCGTATAAGGAATATAGCTTTCAGAACTAACAATAAGCTGAATTTTTCAAGAAATGTGGCAGATACTACAAACGAAGAATTATCAAGTTTATACTATGAAGCACAGGCTGCAGGAGTACCAATGCTAAGTAATCCGTATTACGATGAATATACTCCCGAATTAAAAGGGATATTAATGGTTACCGTAATTACCTCGTTGCATAAAAATGGTGTTGTGGTAGGGCAGACCGGAATTGACCTTACTCTTGAAGATATTCAGAAGATGGTGTTATCGATGAATCCGTTCAAATCTTCGATTACCTATCTGGTGGCTTCTAACAATAAGCTGGTAGTACATCCCGACAAGAAGTTTCTTAATACGGATATTCTGGATCAGTATAAAGCCTTCAGAGACACTTTTCTTTATGCCCTTGAAAAGGCCAGAGAGAATAAAGTGTACCATATTAAGCTGAAAAAAGAAACGGGTACTTATTATATTACATTCACTCCGATAAAAGTTACCGATTTTAACGACAACTGGGTTTTAATTACGGAAACTCCCCTGAAATTATTAACAGAGAAGTCTGATAAAATGCTTTTTAATAGTTCGATGGCCGGTATTATAAGCTTGATTATTCTGTTTATTGTGATTTCATTCAGTTTGGATAAAATAATTAAGCGACTGATAGATATAATTGATTTTTCGAAGGAGATAAGCAATGGAAATCTTAAAAATGAAATACAAGTTAAAGGATCGGATGAGGTTGCTCAATTAGGGGAGTCGATGAATAAGATGGCGGAAATGTTAAAAACATTATTGGGCAAGATAGTAAAGAATTCAAAAAAACTTAATAGTATCAGTGAAGATATATCGAAGTATTCTGCTGATATAGCACAGGGAGCTTCCAGTCAGGCTGCATCATCGGAAGAGGTTATGGCGTCAATAGAAGAGATGAGTTCGAATATTCACAGTACCCGAGATAATTCAATACAGACAGAGAATATATCGAAACAGACTCTGGAAGGAGTAAAGAAAGGAAGCGAATCGGCTCATAAATCGCTTGTTGCTATAAATGAAATAGCCGAACGGATTTCAATTATAAATGATATCTCACGTCAGACCAATATTCTTGCCCTGAATGCAGCTGTTGAGGCTGCCCGTGCAGGCGAGGCTGGTAAGGGGTTTGGTGTGGTTGCGGCTGAAGTGAAGAAACTTGCAGACAGATCGCAGGATGCGGCAAATCGTATTAATAAGCTTTCGGCACAAGGAGTGGATATCTCTATGCTTGCAGAAAAAGAGCTTACCGACCTGGTGCCTGAAGTGGAGAAAACAGCAAGGCTTATAAGTGAAATAACAAATGCCAGCAGTGAACAAAGCAATGGTGTCGATCAGATTCAGGAAGCCGTTCAGTTGTTAAACGATATTGCCCAAAAGAATGCTTCATTTTCAATTAAACTTAATGATAAGGCAACCATATTGTCGAAACAAGCTATGGAGTTACACTCTATTATTGAGTTCTTTAAAATATAATCAACATTGTTTGCTGTAAAAGTTCTACAGTGTTGTTTTTAATTCAGCTTCGGGCCTGATATAGTTGTAGTCATACCATTGCCCGAATGCTGATTTGAGTTAAGCTTAATTTTGAAAAATGATACCGTATTTGTAATACCATTTAGCTAATTTGCCAAATACGTCAGAAACTGAATTGCCTTTAAACTCTTTTGTATCGTCCATTAGATTACTAACAAAATCAACCTCTTGTTCGCATTTTAATTTTAAAATAACAGGGGTGGTTTTTCTGTCATAAATACTTAATTTGCCGGAATACATTATCCATTCGTTTGATTTTAAATGTTTTCCGTATACTTCTTGTTTTGCCTGGAATATTAACTTTGATTTTGCCATTCTTCTATAGCTTTTTTGATTGATTTTTTGTCAGATAAATTTCCGGCAGAATAATCTTTATTTCTCTGCCTGTTTCTTCTTTTTCCCAGAACAGGATGAAATTTATTTTCACTTCGTATATTTCATAGTCCCGGTTTTTTAATACCTCCAGCTTTTCAATAAAAGCTTTTGAGAATCTGAGGAGCTCATCTCCTTCCTTATTGAAACAACTATTAT
>JAADEM010000063.1 GCA_013153405.1 Chlorobiota bacterium | reverse complement strand
CCTGTATATAAAAAATATGTTCATATCCTTCTGATATTACATTTGTCACATTCTGATAGTATCTGTTAAATGCTGTTGAAGGTTCTTTAATAAGAGAAACACCACCGGTTCCGTAATCATCACATGAATAATAACCAATAACTTTATTTCTTTTCAATATAAAAATATCAGAAAACATAAACTTATTACAGATTCTTATTGAGTTTAACAGATTTTGCTGATTTATGTAGTTAGTTGTATCATTCCATTTTATTTTATACATGGGTATTTTTATAAGGTTGGTGCCTTTTAACATCTCATGAGCTGAAAATACATTATATATATTTTCTTTTATCAGGTCCCTTCGTATTAATGCCTTTGCCTTTTTGTTATAAAATGATTCCTTTTTTTTGTATTTAGTATAAAAGGAATAGGAGGAAGAATCTATTTGCGAGGATATTCCCTGAAGGCATAAAAATAAAACTATTAAAGATATAAATATTATTTTCATGATTAAAAATTATATGAACGTACAAATCCATGATAGAAGCCAAGTGTTCGTATAATACCTGATTTAAATATTGAATAAGATAGTTTTGAATAATATTGCTTAAGTGGATCCATTACTTTAATAAAATATTTATATCTGTAACCATTCCCAAATATTCTTGTAGTTCTCAATACTTGTATCCTGTTTATTCCAACAGTATGTTGAACTCCTCTATTATTATAGGTTATTGCAGACGGGTTCCCTTTTAACATTTGTCTACCAACACTATGTACATTATTATAATTTCTATTTACATCATATCCCAAACTTTCTGCCAGTTCTCTAAAATCGGCACCTCCATCTATCGGGATTTTTATATCTTGCATTTTGTATTCGGCCATAGATTCTAAGGTTTTCTGGGTACAACCTACTGTTTCGTCTGCCTGCATATGTATTGGCAGGTTTCCATCCGGAGAACTCCAAGTGCCGGGCAACTTGTAATCATGCGTGATTTCCCATGGGTCACCATTCCAAAAATTGCGCTCGTTTTTTACTGCACTTATGCCGCCGGCAACACCGCCGATAAGGCCTCCGGACAAAGCCCCCCAGCCTCCGCCTTTAAGTCCTGACAATAGCCCTTCACCAAAACCGGCCCCTCCTGCCCATGCATTCCCTGCCCCGCCAACAAAGCCGCCGCCAGAACCGGCAAAGGCACCAACTGTAGCCCCACTCAAAAAACCGGACAAGCTTATATATAACAAGCTAGGACTTGCCTGGCTTTTTTTGTTTTTACTGAGATACGACACTCAGACAATTCGAAGAGATTCTCCCTTTAAATCGGTGAAACCCTAAACGCTTAAGAAATCTGGTTTCTTTTTTGAAGAGTCCATTGTCAGTTTTGCAATCAAACTTAATTTGATAAGTGGCTCTTCGCAAGAGTAGATAACTCAAATCAATATTAAAACTTTTCTTTTCATTAGGTTCTAAAATAATAGTTTGCCTGCAAAAAAAATCGTTTTCGTCAATAGCTATATCCTCCTTTTGTAGAAGACTATATAAATCAATATCTAAATAGTTATCCTTAACCAACACACTATCATCAGGAGGAACAGGTACAGTAGAACTAATTTTCTTATTATTAAACACTTCTTGCAAAATATTAAGGGTTTTAAAAACATCTATTTTTTCTCCTTTATAATCTACCTGAAATCGCTCTCTTGTGGTTGGGATTACAAGTTTTATTGTGTCCCTTATGTCTCCGGTTCTATCAATTGATTGATTTTTTTTTCTATACTCTATTTCTGAGCTAAAGCTCTCAAAGTTTATTCTATCTGGATAATAGTCTTCAAAGTCTAAAACGTCAATGCCACAAACTATATAGACAGGTTTATTGGTCTCATTTTTTAGGGTTAATGTGCATATTAAACTATCTTTATCTTGATAAGCCTTTTGTAAATCCGTACTAATTTCTTGTCCCATAATATTAGTTATGTGGAAAATGAAAATTGTGAAAAATATAAACCGTATTCGTATTTGAAACATAAGATATTTATTAAAAGTTAGCATTTAAAAGCCAATTGTAGTAAGGCTGCCTACTCCAAGACCACACTCCTAATCTTCCTGTCCATGCTCCAAAACCATTTGAAACTCCCATTGTTGACTCCCAGTTATGAGCAGCAATCTCAGCCATTGGATATCCTTTATTCGTTGCATTTATATTCTTTATTACTTTCCTGAACGCCATATAGTTCTGTGTTGCATGTATGTATTCATGTCCAATAGTCAGTTTTAGTTAATTAACGCTTGTAAATGCAGATTTTCCAAGATAAACTTCAGAATTACCTTTTCCAAGATACTTTGTTAAGCCATTTGCCATGCCTCCATCTTTATTAATGATGCAACCATTCTTAAGCGTATAGCCTTCTCCTGATGGTACTTCATTTGTTGCTATTCTTTCAACATAACTCAACTTACCATTAGTATCATCAGCAACACCATTGGCATACTCGCTTGTATACTCCATGCCCTCTCCAACTTTAATATTTTCGGGTGTCAAACCTGTTGTTGCAGGACTTTCAAAAATCGCTCCTTTTCCGGACCAAAATTTACCACTATGTTTAATCGCTGTGATACCTCCAGATATACCACCTATTAAACCTCCAGTAATAGCTCCAATACCACCGCCAAACAAACCTTGTCCAAGACCTTTTCCAAAGGAAGCCCCTCCTGCCCATGCATTACCTGCACCGCCGACAAAGCCGCCTGCAAACCCTCCCGAAGCTCCTGTCATCGCTCCTCCTGCAAAGCCTATTGTCCCTACAGCTCCGGACACTAACTGTCCGGCATCAAATCCGGCGGCGCCGCTCAATGCACCTATGCCCATAGACAGTGCAAAGTCGCCAAAGTTATGAATGTTGCCTGATATTGCCTGTACCCCTGTGTTAATAAGGGCCCCTATTAACATTGCAATTAATAACGGGTTCTCCCCATCGGGGTCAGTAAACTTCAGCGGGTTATTCAGGGCGTATGAGTACCTGTTAAAGTTCTGGGTAAAATCAGGCAACAAAACATGGCGGCAGCCCCATCCTTATCTTTCAAAGAACATTTAGTGTTTATTTTTCTTTATTTTCTCCTTTTATAATATATAAAAATTCCCGTTGAATTAATTTAGCAAAGCTTTTTATCGAATTTGGGAAACTTGCTCTTGTATTAAATTCTTTTATATTTTTCCTTTCATATCCCCAGAAAAGTTTTCGTTCAATAAAGACTTCTACTTTATTATGTTCGGAATTTACGATAATAATACTAAGAGATAGGTTCTTGTTTATA
>JAADEM010000029.1 GCA_013153405.1 Chlorobiota bacterium | reverse complement strand
TATTTCATTTAAAGAAAAACTCTTTTCGTCTATTTTATTCAAAGTATTAACATCTACCTTATACTGGATATCATCAATTCTGGCTTTTGTTTTATTGGTGTTATGTTTCAAATAGAATTGAGTGTAGATATCCATATCCTTTTCATCCATCCAAACTAGCATCGCCTCAAACTGACGTGATATTTTTGGCTGATTATCCGGATGTACTATCATTTCTCCTCTTGAGATATCAATCTCATCTTCGAGCACAAGAGTTATTGCCTGCGGTGGAAATGCCTCATCCAGTTCTCCGTCATAAGTATGTATCATTTTCACTTTCGACTTCTTTCCGGATGGCAATGCCATAATCTCATCACCTTTCCTGACTATGCCCGATGCTACTTTACCCGAGAACCCTCTAAAATCAAGGTTTGGACGAAGAACGTACTGGACCGGGAACCTGAAATCCTCAAAATTTCTGTCACTTGCTACATGAACAGTTTCAAGATATTCCAACATGCAAGGACCGTGATACCAAGGCATGGCATCTGATTTCTCCACAACATTATCTCCCTTTAAAGCTGAGATAGGCATACATTCGATATCCGGAATGTTCAATTGCGAAGCAAAATCCTTATACTCCTCACTTATTTTATTAAATACCTCCTCTTTATAATCAACAAGGTCCATCTTATTAATAGCTAACACTACGTGCTTAATGCCAAGAAGAGACACCAAATATGTATGCCTTTTGGTCTGGGTTATCACTCCTGTTCTTGCATCAACCAAAATTATAGCAAGGTTAGCTGTACTTCCACCGGTTATCATATTCCTGGTGTACTGCTCATGTCCCGGTGTATCAGCAATTATGAACTTTCGTTTATTTGTAGAAAAATATCTGTAAGCAACATCAATCGTAATGCCCTGTTCACGTTCAGCTTTTAATCCGTCAAGCAACAAGGCATAATCAATCTCACCACCGGCATTACCAACACTTTTACTGTCCTTTTCCAAAGCGGCAAGCTGATCCTCATAAAGTTTTTTACTGTCGAAAAGAAGCCGTCCTATCAGTGTCGATTTTCCGTCATCAACAGAACCGGCTGTCAACAAACGGAGTAAATCTTTTTTCTCGTCCTGATCTAAAAACTTTTCTATATCTATTAATTGTTCTTCGCTCATTTTTTTAAATAATCTAAGATTAAAAATATCCTTCCCGTTTTTTCTGCTCCATGCTTGCTTCCTGGTCAAAATCAATAACACGTGTTGTCCTTTCTGACTTGGTTGTAGTCATCATCTCCTGAACAATCTTTTCAATTGTATCAGCATCCGACTCTACAGCCCCGGTCAAAGGATAGCAACCCAATGTTCTGAACCTTACCTTTTTTATCTCTGCTTTCTCTGCAAGCTCTTTTGGCATTCTGTCATCATCAACCATTATTAAATTTCCGTCGATATTGACAACAGGCCTTTCTTTTGCAAAATACAACGGTACGATTGGAATTTTTTCCAATCTGATATATTGCCAGATATCAAGTTCTGTCCAGTTTGACAACGGGAAAACCCTGATCGATTCCCCTTTATGTACATTTGTGTTATAAATATCCCATAGTTCAGGACGCTGGTTTTTAGGGTCCCACTGATGGTATTTATCCCTGAAAGAAAAAATCCGCTCTTTGGCCCTTGACTTTTCCTCATCACGCCTTGCTCCTCCAAATGCTGCATCAAACTTGTATTTTGACAGACCTTCCAGAAGCGCCTGGGTTTTCATCAGATCGGTGTGGACTTTACTTCCATGAGTGAACGGCCCTACTCCCTCTTCATATGCTTTTTGATTAGAATGAACAATTAAATCCCAACCATGCTCTTTTGCATACCAATCCCGGAATTCAATCATCTCTTTGAATTTCCATTTCGAATCGATATGCATTAATGGGAAAGGGCGTTTCCCCGGGGCAAATGCTTTTTCTGCTAGCCGAACCATTACAGAGGAATCCTTGCCTATGGAATATAACATTACAGGATTTTCAAACTCTGCAGCAACCTCCCGAATGATATGAATCGACTCCGCTTCTAACTCTTTTAAATGACTTAATCTGTATTTCTGCATTTATCTATTATCTATTTTTATTGTTTTATATGCTTAAATTATTCACAAATAACGCTAATTTATTTTACTAATCCCATTACAAAATTAAGTTATATTACATTACTGTTTATTTATCCACAGTTAAGATATAGTAGACAACTAATCACCACTCTTCCTTCACCTTACTCCATATTAACCTGCCAAAGATCAAACCAATCCCAACAAAACCACCAAGAAGTATTGAAATAACAAGTATGAGTCCCCGCTTTGGAGAAGACTTTTCATTCGGCACTTTGGCCGGTTCAAGCACTGTAAATACCGGGGTCTGTTCTTTTACTGATATTTTGGCCTGCTCCAATTGTTGAGCTAATCCTTTATAAACCGAAGTAATTATCTCATATTCATCATTTAATTGCTGATATTTAACATCTACTCTGTTCGGATCTATATTTCTATGTCTGTCCTTATATTCAAAAAATTCCTTTTGAATGCGCTCATACTCTTTTTGCTTCTCTTTATAACGTTCTTTAACAAACTCCAGATTTTCTCTTACCTGACTTGTTTTATAATCTATTACATATTCCTGTAATAATTCAACAGCTTTTTGAATAAACTGTGCTGTGGCAACCGGCTCTTTCCCTTCGGCACTAAGTGTTACCAGACCCGTTTTATCATCAACATCAACCCTAATAAGATTTTTGGTAAACTTTAAAGAACTCAACTCTTCCTCGGAAAGATTTACAACTCCATAATCGGCATTTATACCAGGAGTTCTTTTTTTTGAAAATATCGCATTCTTTATTGTCCAAGGAAGTTTAATGGTATATTTTATTATTAAATCTCCCACCGATTCAACAGAATCAGCCACAACATAATCATAAATGGAAACCGGGTAATCATATTCTTCAAAGTTAAATTTCTGATGTATCAGCTCTTCCTGAAACGGAAAACTGTTTACAACCTGAGGATATATTTCAGCAGGTATTCCTGTGGTTTCACCAAGCATTGAGTTAAGATTAACACCTGCCATACCGGCTAATGCACTCAAACCACCCAAATTATTCGCTTTTTTCTCTGCTGAAGGCAACAACGTTGCCGAGGCCGTATACTTTTTTGGGCTAAAGAATGCAATGATCAAACCAATAAATACAGCAACCACAATAGAATAATATATCATTCTACGACCATTCCATATTGTTTTAACTAGAGCAATTAAATCAATCTCATCATCCTGAATAATCGGAAGATTTTCAATATCCTTATTTTTTTCAGCAGGAAGAGAATCTGATTCTTTATGTTTATACAAATCTTTGTTCATATTTTAATTAGCCGTATTAGTAATCGTAACAATGGTTAAAGCGAGTGAAGCCATTGCGCTGGCAATTGATATCCATCCTGTGGCTCCCATAGGTTCACGAATTGGTTTCTGAGGTACAACAATTTCTGAACCAGGAACAACTTTAGGATACTTATTTATCATGCAAATCTTTTTTGTTGCATGGGCTGCTCCATTCGGATAAATAACATATGTTTTACGCCTTTTGGCATGAAGCCCAAATCCACCTCCCTGATTAATATAAAACTTAAGTTTTTGTCCGGGAACATAAGTTGCCAAAATAGGATTTAACACCTCACCCGATATTTTAACAGTTTGCTGTTCTCTTGGTATCGTTATCTCATCTCCTTCTTTCAAAAAGATATCATCTTTTCCACCAGGGTGTTCTAATATCTTTTTCAGGTTTATTGCTACTACATCAAATCCTATATCTGAGAACTGTAAGGATGTATCCTTTTTCATCAACTCTTCTCTTAATCTGATTTGTTTTTGCGACAACTGAGATTTTCTTGTAAGCATTGCTCCTTCAGCATAAGCATTATCACTAAGACCTCCGGTCCTTTTTATGATATCAGATATGCGTTCCTTTCTTGATATAAGACTATACTGTCCGGCATACTTAACTTCACCCTGTACTGTAACAACACCACGAGGTCTGAAACCTGGTGCCCTTCGCACAAACACTTCATCAAAAGGTTCGAGTTTAAATTTTGCATCTTCACCATTTAACTTCAGATCACGAGAAACTGAAAACTGATAAACATGAGCTATCTTTTGCCCCATCTCTTTCATTTCATCATAACTCAATCTTCTGGATATTTCAATATACGATTCTGATGCATATTCAGTAAATCCTCTAGCCTTAAAGATGAGATCTGACAAAGTCATATCTTCCTGGTAATCCATCTCGCCCGGAACTTGTACAGCCCCATATATTTTAACAGTCTGAGGCTGTCTCAAATCATTTATTGAAGCAATCGTAATAATGTCTTCCCTTTTCAGATTTACATCCTTTTCACCTTTTATAACCTCACTGACATTAAAAGGTATATTTTCAAGTGTTAAATCATCTTTTAAACGTGTTATCAAACCCCGATTCAAAAACACATCTTCACGCACACCGTCTGCTTTTTCTATCAACTGTTTTAATGTTAATCCTTTCGTCAACTCATAATTACCAGGTCGATAAACAGCACCTTCAATTACAACCTTATTTTTAAATCTTTCAAGAATTGCTCCTGCATAAATACTATCTCCGTTATTTATTACAACACTGTCAAATTCAGATGATAGAACATCCTTAATCATTCTCTCTTTATCAGTAACCCTGTAAAGCTCAATTCTTTCTTTATATGCATTCTCGTTAAATCCACCTGCATACGTTATAATATCAGATACTGTCTCTTCACCTTTTGCCTCAAATAGTCCTTCACGCTTAAATTCACCTCCCACTTTCACTCTTTTATCATATGTGGGAACCAGTATAATATCAGCATCCCTCAAAGAGATATTAACATTTGTATTCCCCTTTATAAGGTATTCATAAACATCAAGATTTGCCACGACTTTTCCATTTCTAATAACCTTAATATCCCTGAACGAACCATTCTTATTTGGACCGCCCGACAAATACAATGCATTAAATGCTGTAGCCGTTCCTGGCAATGTATATGTTCCCGGCACAAAAACTTCTCCTATAACATTTACCTTTATGGCTTTAACTGTACCCACATTAACAGAAGCAAAAGTACGTGGATTCTCACTTGCTAAATCACTATAAATTTGTATCAGTTTTTTCAAAATAATAGAAGAAGCGGCCTCCTTTGTTAATCCGCCAACATGAATTGGCCCAACCCCCTGAATATAAATATCTCCGTTTTTATCAACCAACAAATTATAATTATGCTGAGATGCTCCCCATATATCAATAACAATCTCATCTCCTCCTCCTAGCACATAAGACGGAGATACCGGAATGTTCACATTCGGATCAAATGTAAGTTTCTCATTATTAAAGAAAGAAAAACCAAAAATTCGCTCATCTGCTTGTGCAGAATCAATTTCAGCTTTCTGCGAGATTCCCTGTTCAATTATTGCATCCGTTTCATTTTGATAATCTGCCCCTATCGTCTCACCTTGCAGTTTCAATTCATTCATTCTTTGTTTAAGCATGCTTATTTGCTGTTGAGTCATGCCTTTTGCCTGAGCCAGGGCTATTGCCTCATTTTCGGTAAGACCTCTTTTTTCAACTTCTTTAATAAGCTGCAAGATTTGCTGATCAGATAAGTTATTTATATCAACGGATTTTGGATCCACTGTATTTTGAGCAGATAACTGCGCATTAGCTCCCAAAAGAAACAGAATAGCTCCTAAAAACAATAAACGCATATTCTTAATTTTAATTTTATTATATTTTTGATACGCTTCCGCCTCCTGACTTACATATAAAAAATCAGTAGTACCATTAAAAAAATAACTTTCTCTACTTTACAAAAAGTCAAACCCAACCGCCCTTTTGCTAATTTATACAAATTATAAAGAACTAACAACAGACTTCTGAACATTTAAATTTTTGATATTTCCAGCGTTTCTGATTAAACAATTTGCAAAAAACAACATTCATAAACAGTTTTCAATCCTCTTTAAAAAATTTCTTCTGAAATATTAAAATTATAAAAATTCCTATTGTAATAGCAGAATCGGCAATATTGAATACAGGCCTGAAAAATATAAATGTTTCACCTCCTTTGAAAGGAAACCAATCCGGATAACGTCCTTCAATAATGGGGAAATAAAGCATATCTACCACTTTCCCATGCAAAAAAGAAGCATATCCTCCTTCAGGAGGAAACAATGTTGCTACCTGACTGTAACTGTCACTGAAAATCACTCCATAAAAAACACTGTCGATAATATTTCCAACCGCACCAACAAACACCAGAGCAACACTATATAAAAGCCACTGATTTGCACCTTTTTTTGAAAGTTTTATAAGATACCATCCGATAATAAATACAGCAATTATTCTGAAAACACTTAGAAATATCTTACCGAACTTCCAGTCAAGTTCCATTCCAAAAGCCATTCCGTTATTCTCAACAAAATGTATAATAAACCAATCTCCGAAAATATGATATTCCTGACCCAGCATCATATGGGTTTTAACCCATATTTTTAATGCCTGATCTATTATCAGAACTATAATTATAAGAATAAAGGATTTTTTTAACGGGGACATTGATGATGTAGTTATTAACAAACAAGAGGTGACTACTCATGGTTATTCATAAGTCAGTCACCTTTGCTTTATATTTTACATATAAATTATTTTTGTTTCTGCTTCGCCTCAACACTTAATGTTGCATGAGGAACAACTCTTAACCGTTCTTTGGGTATAAGCTTACCGGTTTCACGACAAATACCGTATGTTTTGTTTTCGATTCTTATCAGAGCTGCCTGCAGATGCTGAATGAACTTCTGCTGACGCTGGGCAAGCTTACCCGCCTCTTCTTTTGAAAGTACAGCAGCACCTTCTTCAAGAACTTTAAAAGTGGGAGAAGTATCCTGAGTATCGTTGCCATCCTCATGAGTAATTATGTGCCTTAGCAGCTCATAATCCTCTTTTGCTTTCTCCAGTTTCTCAAGAATAATCTCCTTAAACTCCTGAAGCTCTTCATCCGAATATCTTTTTTTCTCTGCCATGGTCGTAATTTTTTTAAATATAATAAAAATCCGGCTTTTAAGCTTTTTCTATTTCTATAAATGTTTCAACACCATTATCTATCTCTACGGATTTTGCATTAGCTTCGTTACATTTTTCTGTTAATAAAACCTCTTTTGCCAGAGTTTGCGATGCAATATAGTCTTTAAATCTGTTAATTGCCGAATTTATTGCATCATGCTTCTGAATTTTTAAAATTATTTTATCAGTAACATCAAACCCGGATTCTTTTCTTAAATTCTGAATACGGTTAATAAACTCCCGTGCAATACCCTCCTCTTTCAAATTTTCTGTAACATTAATATCCAAAGCCACAGTAAGGCGTCCTTCACTTGCCACAAGCCATCCCGGAATATCTTCAGAAAGAATCTCAACATCATCAGGAGTAAGTATTATTTCCTCATCTCCTGCTTTTATTTTAAAACTTTGATCTTTTTCAAATTTAGCGATATCCTCCTGTGTCATCTGATTTATAGCTGCTGAAATGGCTTTCATCATTTTACCGTATTTCGGACCAAGAGATTTAAAATTTGGCTTTATCTTTTTAACAAGAACTCCCGTTGTATCTTTCAGAAACTCTATCTCTTTAACATTTACCTCTGTAAGTATCAGATTTTTTACGGCCTCTATCTGTCCTTCAAAACTATCGTCAAGAATAGGAATCATTATTTTATTTAAAGGCTGACGAACTTTAATATTCACTTTTCGACGAAGAGAAAGAACAAGCGAGGATATATCCTGAGCATACTTCATTCGCTGTTCGAGTTCTTTATCTATTAACTCTTCTTTATAACCAGGGAAAGTAGTAAGATGAACTGATTCCTCATCATGACGCTCCGAAACAGAATTCAAATCTTTAAACAACTGATCAGTAAAGAATGGAGCTATTGGAGCAGCAAGCATCGAGACTGTCTCCAGACACTCGTAAAGGGTCTGGTAAGCGGCCAGCTTATCCTTGTTAAACTCACCTCCCCAGAAACGCTTACGATTAAGACGAACATACCAGTTACTAAGGTTTTCCATAACGAAATCCTGAATTGCACGTCCCGCACGTGTAGGCTCATAACTATCATAACTATCTTTCACATCCTTCACAAGGCTATTAAGAAGCGAGATTATCCATCGATCTATCTCAGCTCTTTCGTTTACAGGAATTGTTTCCTCTTTTCCGGTAAACCCATCAACATTTGCATAAAGAGCAAAGAAAGAGTAAGTATTATACAGCGTTCCGAAGAATTTTCGTTTAACTTCATCAACACCTGCTATATCAAATTTCAGATTATCCCATGGCTGGGCATTAGTTATCATATACCAACGAAGCGGATCAGAGCCGTACTTTTCAATAACTTCAAAAGGATCTACAGCATTGCCTAGACGCTTAGACATTTTATTGCCTTTCTTGTCCAGAACAAGTCCGTTTGATATAATATTTTTAAATGCAACACTATCGAACAACATAGAGGCGATTGCATGAAGAGTAAAAAACCATCCTCGTGTCTGGTCCACTCCTTCAGCGATAAAATCAGCAGGAAAATCCTTTGGTTTTTCGCCTTCTGCCTTATCTTCAAACGGATAGTGGTTTTGAGCGTAAGGCATAGCACCCGAATCAAACCAAACATCGATCAGATCAGGTTCTCGGCGCATTGGCTTACCACTGTCGGAAACCAGAACAACATCGTCAACATAGGGACGGTGAAGATCTATCTTTTCATAGTTTTCTTTTGAGTTATCCCCCGGAACAAATTCCTCAAACGGATTTTTGTCCATCACTCCGGCCTCAACTGCCTTGTTTATTTCATTTACCAGTTCTTCAACCGAACCGATACATTTCTCTTCATTTCCATCCTCTGTTCTCCAAATAGGAAGAGGAGTTCCCCAATAACGTGAACGGCTAAGGTTCCAGTCAACCAGATTCTCAAGCCACTTACCGAAACGTCCTGTTCCTGTAGAAGCCGGTTTCCAGTTGATAGTATTGTTAAGCTCGATCATCCTCTCCTTAAAAGCAGTTGTTTTGATGAACCAGCTGTCGAGCGGATAGTAAAGAACTGGCTTGTCGGTACGCCAGCAGTGAGGATAGTTGTGAACATGCTTCTCAACCTTGAATGCCTTGTCCTCTTTTTTCAGCATCACGGCAATATCAACATCCAATGAAGTAGCATCCTCGGGTAAAGACTCGTCGTAAGAGTTCTTCACAAATCTTCCTGCATACTCCTTGTACAGGTCTGCATCAACGTAATCTTTTACAAAATCGTCATCAAGATCTTCTATCTTGAAGAATTTACCTGTCTTGTCCACCATCGGCTGACGGTTACCATCCTTGTCGATAAGGATCAGCGGAGCAATTCCTGCTGCCTTAGCAACCCTGTCATCATCGGCACCAAAAGTAGGTGCAATGTGTACGATACCTGTTCCGTCCTCAGTTGTCACATAATCGCCTGCAATAACACGAAAAGCATCTCCCATTGGCTTTATCCATGGTATCAACTGCTCGTATCTTACTCCAACAAGCTCCTCTCCTGTGTATTCGTCAAGAACTTTGAACGGTATCTTTTTGTCTCCCGGCTGGTATTCATCGAAAGGCAGTTCGGCATTCTCAGGTTTAAAGTACTGATTCAGCAGGTCTTTTGCCAAAATCAGCGACATCGGCTTTCCGGTGTATGGATTATATGTTTTTACCTTAACATATTTAATCTTCGGCCCTACGGCAAGAGCTGTATTTGAAGGCAGTGTCCAGGGAGTAGTTGTCCAGGCCAGAAAGTAAAGGTCTGTATCAACATCCTTAAACAACTTCTCCGAGGCCTCATCACGAATAACCCTGAACTGAGCTGTGGCAGTTGTGTCTTTAACATCGCGGTAACATCCGGGTTGATTAAGCTCGTGAGTACTCAGTCCTGTTCCTGCTGCAGGTGAATAAGGCTGAATAGTATAGCCTTTATATAACAATCCTTTTTTATAAAGTTGTTTTAATAACCACCATAGAGTTTCAATATAACGGTTATCATAAGTGATATAAGGATCATTCATATCAACCCAGTATCCCATTTTGTGGGTAAGATCTTCCCACATATCGGTATACTTCATAACATCTTTGCGACAGGCAGCGTTATATTCGGCAACCGATATCTTTTTACCTATATCTTCTTTTGTAATTCCAAGAGACTTTTCAACACCCAGTTCAACCGGCAAACCATGTGTATCCCATCCAGCCTTTCGTTTTACCAGATATCCGTCCTGGGTTTTAAATCTACAAAAAACATCCTTAATTGTTCGCGCCATTACATGGTGAATTCCCGGCATACCATTAGCTGACGGAGGTCCTTCGTAAAAAACAAATGTCGGATGTCCTTCCCTGGTTGATATACTTTTCTCAAATGCCTGATTTTCATCCCAACTCTTAAGAATTTCCTTATTCACACGGGATAAATCCAATCCCTTATATTCAGTAAATTTCACACTCATCTGGTTATGTTTTTTGCTTACTGTTTAAAAAGTTTACAAAGATAGATTTTGACATAAAGAAAAGCAAAGAAACAAACGTTTTACTGTAATATTTTTAACTAAGAACAAATTAATTAACGATCTCAATTATTATCCTCAGAAATACAATTGTTAATTATTTTTCTATTTTTGACGTTTATTAACGATTTTCTCCAACTTCAATCATGAAAAGCCACTTTTCTCTTTTTATCCTGTTATTAGCAGGGCTACTTCCTTATAACATTTTAGCACAAAATGTCCAGTTACATTACGATTACGGTAAGGATCGTAAGATGTTTACATCAACTGTGGAAATGTTCAAACCGGACAAAATGGGAAGTACATTTTTCTTTATCGACATGGACTATGGAAGTAAAGCCAGTGGTGTAGACGGAATGAATCATACTTACTGGGAAATTGCCCGAAGCTTTAAAGCATGGCAAACCAGCAACTTTGAACCGCGTGTGGAATTCAACGGAGGTTTTGGGAGAGGACAATATAAAGATGCAGACGGCAATACTGTTCAATTCAATTATTCGATAAACAGTGCCTGGCTATTGGGAATACAATATACTTTTGCCACAAAAGACTTTACAAAAACACTTACCCTGCAGGCAAATTATAAATATATAAACGATAAGAACAATACTGCATTTCAGCTCACTGCAGTATGGGGATTTCATTTTTTTGACAAAAAACTTTCGCTTACAGGTTTCGCAGACTGGTGGCGTGAAGACAATATTTTTGAAGAAAACACTACCAATTTTGTTTTTCTTACCGAACCTCAGATATGGTGGAATGCAATGGAGCATTTCTCTTTAGGAGGAGAATTTGAAATGAGCAATAACTTTGCAAATAACGAAGGCTTTATGCTAAACCCTACAATTGCTGTTAAATGGATTTTATAAATAATAACCTTAAACACCTCACTCTATGTTAGACAAATTTTTCAAAATATCGGAAAGCGGGTCAACGGTAAAAACCGAAATAATTGCAGGTATAACCACATTTATGACAATGGCATATATCCTTGCTGTGAACCCCGGTATTTTATCTAAAACAGGCATGGACAGCAATGCTGTATTTGCTGCAACTGCCATATCTTCGGTTATTGCGACACTCGTAATGGCATTATGGGCTAAACTTCCGTTTGCCCTTGCCCCGGGAATGGGCCTTAATGCATTCTTTGCATTTACAGTTGTACTGGGAATGGGAAACACCTGGCAGTTTGCGCTTACTGCTGTATTTTTAGAAGGTATTGTTTTCACGATTCTTACAATTTTCAACATTCGCGAATTAATAGTTAATGCAATACCTCTAAATCTTAAACATGCAATATCAGCCGGCATTGGTCTTTTTATTGCCTTCATCGGCCTCCACAACTCCGGATTAATAGTAGATAATGCAGCAACACTTGTAGGACTGGGAAATATTACCGACAATACTGTTATCATTACACTCTTCGGACTTATTCTTACCGGTGTTTTAATGTCTCTTAAAGTAAGAGGGGCATTACTGATTGGTATTTTTGCATCAACAATTCTTGGTATTCCTTTGGGGGTAACTCATATTCCTGATGGAAATCTTGTTTCGGCACCACCCAGTATCAGCTCTATTGTATTTCGTTTTGATTTTCACGATATTTTTTCGATGAAAATGCTAATTATTCTTTTTACTTTCCTATTCGTTGATATGTTCGATACAGTTGGAACTCTTGTAGGAGTTGCCACAAAAGCCAACATGCTTGATGAAAAAGGCAGATTACCAAGAGTAAAAGAAGCTCTTTTTGCCGATGCTATAGGAACAACAATTGGTGCTATTCTCGGAACTTCAACAGTTACAACATATGTTGAAAGTGCGTCAGGTGTTGCTGAAGGCGGTCGCACAGGCTTAACATCTCTTACCACGGCAGGAATGTTCTTAATTGCTCTTTTTCTCGCTCCTTTATTCCTCATGGTTCCAGCAGCAGCAACAGCTCCTGTATTGATTCTTATTGGTTCATTCATGATTACCCCTATTGTTAATGTAGACTTTGAAGATATGACAGAATCAATACCTGTATTCCTTACCATTATAATGATGCCATTAACATATAGTATTGCCGAAGGTATTGTATTCGGGATGCTTAGCTATGTTGCTCTTAAAGTCCTTACCGGACGTTATAAAGAAGTTACGTTGGTAAGTTATTTTATAGCTTTGTTTTTCATTCTGAAATTTATTATTGAATAATCATGAATAAACCTGTTATAGTAACAGCTCGTATTAAAGCCAAACAAGGTAAAACTGAAATATTAAAGAAGATACTTAATAATCTGACAGGCCCATCACGAAAAGAAGAAGGATGTATAAACTATGAGCTTCTCATATCTGATGATGTATCAGGATTATTTATGTTTTACGAAACATGGAGAGACAGGGAGGCATTGGCAAAACACCTGGCAACTCCACATATACGGGAGTTTATTGGTGCTTCAAAAGAACTTATTGATGGTAACATGCAAGTGTCACTTTGGAACCAGTTGGAGTAATTTAAGCCATAAAAGATAGCTTTAATTTTGCAGCAACGTCTCATATAAGAACCTGATTGAAATAACAAAATCCTACTTTATAAATATTTTTGCATCAAAATGAGGTATTACAAAATATTAAAACTGAACAGCCTAATCTCCAATTATCGTCTTAAGTTTTTTGGACTTTGGCTATTACATATCTTTAATAAAAGATACTTAGCTGTAAATTTTGATCCTGTTTTAGCATGTAATTTCAGATGCAAGATGTGTTATTTCACAGATCCTGCTCGTATCAAATTACTCAAAGGCTATTTTCCAGAAAAAGAAATACCCCTTTTTGGCAAAGCGATACTGAACAGAGCATTAAAATTACAAATAGGTTGTGGCGCAGAACCAACATTATATAGAAATCTCGACACAATCATTAAAACAGCAGTTAAGCATAATGTTCCTTATATCTCATTAACTACAAATGCAAGTTTGATAACCAGGCAAAATCTAGAGAACTGGGTTTCCTCCGGATTAAATGAAATTACAATTTCATTACATGGAGTAAATAAAGATACGTATGAATATTTTATGCAAAATGGAAAATTTGAGAATTTCCAAAAGGTTCTCAAGATTACAAATAAGGTGAAAAGTAAATATCCATCATTTAAAATACGAATCAACTATACCTTTAATGAAGATAACTTTAGTCAACTTAAGTTTTTTTTCAAGGAATTTGGTGATATTGATATTGACATTTTACAAATAAGACCTATTGATAAAATTGGAGAAACAGAATATCATAATTTCAAACTTGATAAGATAATTCCGGAATATTTAGACATTTATAATTTATTGAAAAAAGAGACGAGAAAACGCAACATAACATTTATAGCTCCCACATTTAAGCAAATAAATTCCAGGTCAGCATCGATTGACAGTGTTATTTCTGCCATCACATATTGTTATATCTCTCCTAATCATTTTTGCAAAGATGATTTTCATTGGAGAGATGAAACATATAATGAATTTTGCAAAAGGACAAATATGGGATCTGAAATATTAAAATACTGTTTCTATTCGAAAAGTAAAATAGAAAAATTAAAGAATAAATCTTTAAATTACTCTGTAAGTTGATTTAAATTTATTTCGCAACTATTAATTATAAAATAATATTAAATCTTTTTTGACACAACATACAGTATATGACTAGAAAAGATTCTTAAAATATTGGAAGGAAAAAAAATCTTTTTTTTAATAATAAAACCATTTTCTTTAATTCTTTTCTCTAAAACGGAATTATTAAACCCAAAATGTTCATAAATATACGGGGTTGATTCTTCATGTTGAATTTTGCGATTTATCTTTTTCTTATTAAATGATATTTTCCATAAATCTAAATATGAATATGTACTATTATTATCAATCATTTTTTTTATACTATTCTTTATAAAACCATTAATACCAGTTTCACAAGGAACAGATATCAATAAATCTCCTTTTTCATTTAATAAAGTATAAATATTTTTAAGTGCATCCTTTAATTGTTTTTCAGGTAAATGTTCTAAAACTTCTAAACAAAAGGCTTTTTCAAACCTGCAATTCATAATCTCATTTACATCATTAACTATTTTAACATCCTGAATATCAGAGAGCATATACTTCAATTGTTCAAACTGTTGCTCCATTGGCTCAAAACAAGTAACATCCTTAAATCCTTGTTCATAAAGCTTCATAGATAAATATCCGTCCCCTGCACCATAATCTAAAATTCTATTTGATTTTTTGACATTAATTATATTGAGGCTTTTTTTTAATCTATAACGATGTATTAACCTTCGTAATATTGACGGACTATTATAGGTATACGTTCCGTATTTCGTGTCCTTTATATTCATAATTATTATTTTATATATTCAAGATAAAGAAATTAAATAACAATAAATATAATTCCTATTCAGTATACAAATTATTTGCCTTTATATTATGTAAATCTTAATTAATTAAAGTCATTATTATCGTTTGAATTTTTACAAAATCAAACTAAACCCAAAATTCGCTACACATCCACCAGACAAACATACCAGTCTGTATTTTTAAGTCTATGTATTAATATTTTCTATTAGCTGTTAACTATTAATTTTCAATTTTTTGTAGCATAATGAGGAAATGACGGAATATCGGCGTCATTGCGATGAGCGCGAGCGAAGAAGCCCGCCTTACCAAGGGATCAACTAGAAAAGTTGTGGGAAAAGGATAAAAATATAAATCTTTGTAGTCAAAAACATGACTACTATGGATTCACAGAATGAGATTTA
>JAADEM010000032.1 GCA_013153405.1 Chlorobiota bacterium | reverse complement strand
GCTGCCCAGATAATCATTACATTACAGATAAAAACCTGTCTGCCTTCTCAACTAATAAACGTAAGTTTACCGTATTGTACTTAACCTGCTGAAACAGATAAATATTTATCATACAGCCTCTATTCGGATTTTTTGTTTTTTTTATCATACATGAAGAACTGCAGCTTATGCCCCATTCTTTCATGTTTTGTTTTCATATAAAACTCATTGTGAGGATTCGGCTTTATCTCAATAGGAACAATTTCTGTAATTTCAAGGCCATATCCTTCCAGCCCGATTCGTTTTACAGGATTATTGGTCATAAGCCTCATTTTTTTCACTCCAAGCTCTCTAAGTATCTGAGCACCAACACCATAATCCCTTTCATCAGCGGCAAATCCAAGCTCTTCGTTAGCCTCTACGGTATCCAACCCTTCTTCCTGAAGTTTGTAAGCTTTTATTTTATTCATCAGACCTATACCTCTTCCTTCCTGATTCATATAAACAATCACTCCCTTACCCTCTTTTTCTATGGTTTCCATAGCATAATGCAGCTGATCTCCACACTCACACCTGAGGGAGCCGAATATATCACCTGTTATACAACTTGAATGAACTCTAACCAGAATAGGTTCATCTTCTGTCCAATGACCTTTTATCAGAGCCATGTGTTCAAGTCCGTTTGATTTCTGCTTGAAAGGAATAAACCTGAAATCTCCGTAGTGAGTTGGCAGATTTACCTCAACACCTTTAATTATAAGACTTTCCTTCTGAAGCCTGTATGCAATAAGATCTTTTATACTTACTATCTTAAGGTTGAATTTTTTTGCAATTTTCATTAATTGAGGAAGTCTGGCCATTGTTCCGTCCTCATTCATAATCTCTACAAGCACTCCGGCAGGATACAAACCGGCAAGCCTTGCCATATCAACAGCCGCTTCGGTATGTCCTGCTCTGCGAAGTACTCCCCGCGATTTAGCTTTAAGTGGAAACACATGCCCTGGACGCCCAAGGTCTTCCGGCTTTGTTTTTGAATCACAAAGTGCTTTTATTGTTTTTGCTCTGTCCGATGCCGAAATCCCGGTAGTACAACCATGTCCAAGCAAATCAACAGAAACGGTAAAAGGAGTTGCATGCATACTGGTATTTTTACCTACCATAAGCTCCAGTTCAAGCTCATCGCATCGCTGTTCGGTAAGAGAAGCACAAATAAGCCCTCTTCCGTGAGTTGCCATAAAATTAACTTTTTCAGGAGTAATGAGTTCTGCAGCAGCAACAAAGTCTCCCTCATTCTCTCTGTCTTCGTCATCAACCACAATTATCAACTCTCCGTTCTTAATGGCTTCAATAGCCTCATCAATTGTGTTTAGTTTTAGTTCCTGGTCTTTCGACATTATATTAAATTTTACTTGTAACCTTAATTTTAAGAACTGCAAAAATAGTTAAAAAACACGCAGAAAATAAGAAACCTGCTATATATTTCAGGCAGCACCTGAACTCTTATTTCCATTGTCTTTTTTCTTATGTTTAAATAGTTTTCTGAACCAAATTACATATGCATCTGCATTCAGCAGCGTTGAATCGGTTGCTGACTTATAAGTCAGAAATATACCAATAGGCAACAAAACAAAAGAAGACAGCCACATACCTTCCCATACCGGCCACAATCCTTCACGCGCCATTTTTTCGCCAAAGGTGTTAATTATGTAATAAACGATAAAAAACAAAATAGAAACAACAACCGGCATACCAAGACCGCCTTTCCTGATAATCGCTCCGAGAGGAGCCCCGATAAAGAAAAAGATAAAACATGCAAAAGAGAGGGTAAACTTCCTGTGTTTTTCCATTTCATATCGTATAATCCTCTTTTTATCTATCTCGATTCCCCTTAACTGGTTATCAATAATTTGCTTATTTTCCTTTGCTCTGCGTATAGCCATCTCAAGAACAATGACTTTACGGTCATGCCGCATAGAATTAAAGATACTGTCAATACTTAACGATGAAGAAATTGAATCAATAACCTTAAGCTCTTTGTCATTTTTTTTCCGGTAGGTGTATCTTATTTTTGTGAAAGTAAATGCTTCTGTTTGCCTTTTCAGCCCTTCTATCTTTTTCTGTTTTATCAGGTTAAGAGAATCCTCATCCGCTTTAAGCTGTTTCAGGTTTTTCATTTTATAGCTGCTCTTAAACCTGTTTTCATCACTACGCGAAAAATTATAGCCATCCATTTCTATCATAGCCACCTGCTTCGAAAACTTATCGATTCTGAACATCTGTTTTTCCCGCTCCCGCAAACGGCCTCTCGTTTCATTAACTTTTTCATCATACCTTTTTCCGTTGTACAGGGTAAGAGTCATGTAATGCTTATTGTCTGAAACCTTCAGCATTCCGGAATCTGCAAGAGTAACATTGCTGTTTCTGTTCAGCCTGTCGCGATGATCATAAATCATTATGTCGTAAAGAAGATTGGAGTTTTTATCCTTCTTTTCTATTTTAATACTGAAATCATCAATTCCGTTATAAAATATTTTTTCTTTAATATCGAGTTCTGGCTTAGCCATTCTCACATCCCAGAAAAGAGAGTAAAATTTAAGATTGGCAACCGGAAGCATGTTATTTGAAAACCAGAAAGCACCAACTGATATTAATACTGTAAGTATAATAAGGGGCTTCATTATCCGCTGCAATGATATTCCGGCAGCTTTCATCGCAGTCAGTTCATAATTTTCACCCATATTGCCAAAGGTCATCAACGAAGAAAGCAATATGGCTAATGGCAAAGCCATCGGTATCATCTGCACCGAAGCATAAAACATAAGTTCAGCCAGTACCGACATTTCCAGCCCTTTCCCTACCATCTCGTCTACATACTGGAAAAGAAATTGCATAACCAGAATAAACAATGCGATGAAAAATGTCATCACAAGAGGACCGGCGTAGCTTTTCAATATAAAAACATGAAGTTTTTTCAACTCTTTTTAATCTTCTTTCTTACCTTATTTTATTTGCAATGCAAAGGTAGAAATTAAAATGAAAAATGAAGGGAACAGATACAGTAAAACGGCAGCCTGATAACGGCTGCCTGTTTATAAATAAATTTCAGAAAAATCAGGCACCAAGAATATGTTTGAGTGAATCTATTTGCTGATTCCAAAGCTCAACAGCATCCTCTTTTTCATCCGGTTCTGCAAAATCAATTATAACAAGAGCTGTATCTCCGGTAAGCTCATCTACATTTATTCGAAATTCAAAATAGGTATCCGGATCATCGTCGAGCCAGTGATATCGAACCATTTTATTCTCTTTACGCAAAACCTGTTCGGCTTCCTGTTCGGCGCCATTCCAGATAAAAGTATAGATTTTTCCGTTCAGGTTCACATCATCAGCAAACCATTCGGATAAACCACTTGGCGAGCTCAAACGATTAAATAAAATAGATGGAGAAATATTAATAAGATATTCTATCTCGTATTTTTCTTTTGCCATAGCTGGATACTTTAATATTCAAATAAAGAAACAAATAAACAAGTAATATAAAGTATTTAATCTTACCGGTTAATATTTAATATTGAACTGAATTAAAGACCACAATATAACAGAAATCCTTTAAAAATAAAATTCACAATTAAAAATCTAAAACGACCGTTTTATAAACTCTTCATATTTATCATGTAATACTTTAAGCTCATCTTCAGTTATGGATTTTGAGTATATGCGTATTAAATCCAGAACTTCGGAACCGTAAATAACTGCGAGTGCAGCATCAAATGCCGATACCGTTACATTATGCCTTACCTGTGACGTTATTTTCTTAAAGTATCCCCATGTCAGTTGTTTGTCAATTTTCAGATAAAACATATCATCATCAAGATCTTTAAGTATCCGGTCGGTAAAATGCTCTACCCGGAAAATCTTTTTAATCTGTATAACCGCTACTCCCTCAAGTCGTTTTTGTTTGGCAAAAGTTACTCCATAATCCTTATAATACTCCTGAACTTCTGCAACATTTTCGAATCCGGCAATATTTCTGACCCTGATTGCTTGATATTCGTTATTGAAAATAGTAATTGTTGCAGGTGCTCCTTCAAAGTTTATACCTGTTCTTTTTCTGATTTCATAGGTATATCGAAACACATCTTCTGTGGGGATTTTTTTGTTTATAATCAGAAATACAGTATCAGGTTTTTCATGCTCTGGGATATGAGCACCATAGTACCCCGGATACAGACCAAGGTTTTCCAGAACAGCAGTATTCGGTAAAATTCCCTTTTCAAGGGCAACAACCTGTTCTTCTTTTATTATACTTCCAAAAGTTTCCAGCATAACTACCACATTTAATATTTTCAAATGGTAATATAGCAAAATAAATGTTGTTTTTCAACTGCACATTTGTATAACGCATACACCACCTTTGAACATTTCATTTTTGCCTAAAATATGCAGTAGTTTCTGAAACACCTTTTGGATATCAGGTTTACATATATTTTCAGCATTTAAAACAAGTTTATTTTTTTAGCCTTCCCTGTTTTTTCAATGCTTCATTTATTATCCATTCTATCTGTCCGTTCACGCTACGAAACTCATCATGCGCCCATTTCTCGAGAGCTTCCATTATTTCAGGTCGCAAACGAAGTACAAAAGGTTTTTTTTTCTTCTTATTTTCTCCTGTATCACCCATTACTCAGCCATCATTTTTTTCACTGCCTCTTTCAACTGCTCCGGATGCCGTGTTCCTATCAACAGTTTTTCACCATCGGTAAAATGAAGTTGCAATCCGGTATTACCACCCATATTATAAGCTTTGCCGTTTCTTACCGAATACCGGAGTCCATAACCTCCGTACTCCATTATTGGTCTGTATTTTCTTATCTCAAATTCTTTAATTTTCTCTTTCGGAATAAATTTATTCTTAAAAAAAGGTGACAATGTAATATAAATTCCTTCAGGATAAACTTTTGTAATCAGCTTAGAACCGAACACCAAAAATAATACACCTGCCATAATTACAGTAAGAGCAACCGAGAGTATTATTAAACCTGAATCCGACACAGGTTTATCTCCCCATGGTTCTCCTGTAGACAACTGCCTGAACAAACCATAATACACAGGCACTAGTGTTGCCAGCAAAACAAAAAGTAGCAGAAACTTCATCCACCACACATCTATCGTCTGCTCCTCTTTAAAATATACTCTGCTTTTCATACTACTGTTTTTGTAGTTAATGGTTAGTTGGTTAGTTAGTTGGTTGGTTTAAGAACCAAGAACCAAGAACCAAGAACCAAGAACCAAGAACCATAGAAATTATTACTGATACAACGTACCCGTATTCACAACAGGAGATACATCCTTATCACCGGTAAGAACAACCATCAGATTACTAACCATGGCAGCTTTCTTCTCTTCATCAAGTTCAATAATATTCTTTTTAGACAACTCTGATAGTGCCATTTCAACCATTCCTACAGCACCTTCCACTATCTGCCTTCTTGCTGCGACAATAGCTGTTGCCTGTTGCCGCTTAAGCATTGCTCCTGCAATTTCCTGTGCATAGGCAATATAATTAATACGGGCCTCGATAACTTCAATACCAGCAATAGCCAGACGCTCCGATATCTCATTTTCCAGTATCTGATTAACCTCTTCACCCCCGCCTCTTAGTGTTATCTCTGCATCCTCATCCTCAAAATTATCATACGGAAAATGACCAGCCAACTTGCGCACAGCCGCTTCACTCTGTATCTCTACAAAATGTGCATAATCATCAACTTCAAAAGCTGCCTTAAAAGTATTCTGCACCCGCCATACCAGAACGACCCCTATCATTATCGGATTTCCCAGCTTATCATTTACTTTAATAGGGTCACTGTCGAGATTACGTGCCCTCAACGAAAGTTTCCTTTTAACAAAAAAAGGATTTACCCACCAAAAACCATTCTCCTTAACTGTACCTTTGTATGCGCCAAACAATACCAACACTGAAGATTCATTGGGATTAACAACCAAAAATCCTATAGACAAAAACACACTCAACACAGATAAGATGATGAACCACAAAAAATTTTCATCAACAAAAGTCAACAATGGTGACAAGAACATTATCAGTACTACAAGCAAAACCAGATAACCGGATACAGGCTTAAATTCTTTTTCTTCTTTCATGGCTATAAAATTTAATTATGATATTATTTTGATATCATAAAGATACTACCATTAAATATGATTGTCAACTATTTTTATTGTTTTTTACCTACACTAATACAATATTTTTTCAAACTCCTGCAACACACCTATTAATGAATACATTCCATGACATTCACTGCGTTTAAATAAAACCAGAATAACAAATCCCCTTTATGTAATAATTAGAATAGTATAAGATTTTCAATGAGGTGATAAAATTATCACTAAATAATCTTCATATGTAGATATAAATAATTAATTTCGGCGAGCTAAAAAATTAAGAATTACATAAAATTATACGACTATGTCACAATCTACAAAAATCATTTACACCTATACTGATGAAGCTCCGGCATTGGCAACCCATTCTTTATTGCCAATAATAAAAAGCTTCACAAAGGATGCAGGTGTGGAGTTGGAAACAAGAGACATCTCTCTTGCCGGAAGAATAATTTCAAAATTCCCTGAAAAATTAACTGAAGAGCAAAAGCAATCGGATGATCTTGCATTCCTTGGCGAACTGGTTAATAAACCCGAAGCAAACATAATTAAACTACCAAACATAAGTGCTTCGGTAGTACAGCTTAAAGCTGCAATAAAAGAGCTTCAGGACAAAGGATATGACATTCCTGACTATCCTGAAGAGCCTAAAACAGAAGAAGAGAAAAAAATAAGTGCAATATACGCTCAGGTTCTTGGATCTGCGGTAAATCCAGTATTACGTCAGGGAAATTCAGACCGTCGTGTGGCTCCTTCGGTTAAGGAGTATGCAAAAAAGTTCCCTAAAAAACTTGGTGAATGGTCACCCGACTCAAAATCACACGTTGCCTGGATGGAAACAGGCGATTTTTACGGTAACGAAAAATCAGTAACCATAGACAAAGAACAGGATGTCAGAATTGAATATGTTGATGCCAACGGTAATGTAAAAGTCCTCAAAGAAAAGGTTCACCTGCTTGAGGGAGAAGTTATCGACGGAACATTCATGAGTGCCAGGGAACTTCGTAAATACATAGAAGAAGAGATTGAAGACGCAAAGGAGAAAGACGTTCTGTTTTCAGTTCACCTGAAAGCAACAATGATGAAAGTTTCTGATCCTGTGATTTTCGGACATTATGTTTCTGTTTACTTCAAGGATGTTTTCGAAAAACACGCTGAGATTTTTGAAGAAATCGGAGTTAAACCAGACCTCGGCCTGGGTGACCTTTACCAGAAAATCAAAAATCTTCCTGAAGATAAGCAAAAGGAGATTGAAGCTGACATCCAGGCTGTTTATGAAAAACGCCCCAGACTTGCAATGGTGGATTCCGATAAAGGCATAACCAACCTTCATGCCGGTAATGACATCATTATTGATGCCTCTATGCCTGTTGTTATCAGGGATTCGGGTAAAATGTGGGGACCGGACGGCAAACTTCACGACACCAAAGCTTCAATACCCGACCGCAGCTATTCGCGCTGGTATCAGGAAGCTATTGATTTCTGCAAAAAGAACGGAGCATTCGACCCTGCAACAATGGGTAATGTTTCAAACGTAGGACTCATGGCTCAAAAAGCCGAAGAGTACGGTTCACACGACAAAACGTTCATCTCTGAAGGCGAAGGTACAATACGTATTGTGGACGAAAACGGCAATACAATTATTGAACATAAAGTAGAAAAAGGAGATATCTGGAGAGCATGTCAGGTGAAAGACCTGCCGATTAAAGACTGGGTTAAACTAGCAGTAAACAGGGCTAAAGCAACAGGCAATCCTGCTATTTTCTGGCTTGATGACAACCGTGCTCATGATGCCGAACTCATTAAAAAAGTAAATACTTACCTGAAAGAACACGACACAACAGGACTTGAAATAAAAATCATGTCACCCGTTGATGCTATGAAATACACACTTCAGCGCTCAAAAGACGGACTTGACACAATTTCGGTAACAGGAAATGTATTTCGTGATTACATAACCGACCTCTTCCCTATTCTTGAACTTGGAACATCAGCCAAAATGTTGTCTATTGTTCCTCTTCTGGCAGGAGGTGGTGTTTACGAAACCGGTGCTGGTGGTTCGGCTCCAAAGCATGTTCAGCAATTTGTAAAAGAAGGACACCTGCGCTGGGATTCTCTTGGTGAATATCTTGCTCTTACTGTCGCTCTCGAAGACCTTGGAAGAAAAACAAATAATGACAAAATCATGATTCTTTCAAAAGCTCTTGATAAAGCTGTGGAAAAAGTTCTCTTTAACGGAAAGTCTCCATCACGTAAGGTGAAGGAGATTGACAACCGCGGAGGACATTTTTACCTTGCAATGTACTGGGCCGAGGAACTTGCAAACCAGAATGATGACAAAGAGATGAAAGAGAAGTTTGCTAGTGTATATGCTCAGCTGAAAGAAAATGAGGATAAAATAAACAACGAACTGATTGCAGCTCAGGGAGCACCGGTTGACATGGGAGGCTATTACCGTCCTAATTTCGACATACTTGATAAACAGATGCGCCCGAGTGCAACTCTCAATAGCATTATCGACAGCATTTAAAAATAATGTCATTCCATATAAAAAGAGGTTTCCGATTTCGGATACCTCTTTTTTTTGAACCGGATAAACCCGTAGTGATTTTGAGGAACTGAGGAATTGTAAAAAAGAATTCGCGTTAATTCGCATAATTAGTGGTTTCCAAAAACCATCCATACCAATCCGGGTAATCCGTGGTTTCTTATTTGAGGAATTGATAAACTGAGGAATTGTAAAAAAGAATTCGCGTTAATTCGCATAATTAGCGGTTTCCAAAAACCATCCATACCAATCCGGGTAATCCGTGAAATCCGTGGTTCAAAACTCACGGTTCCCCGAAGCCATTCGCATTTCCTGGTTATCTTTCTCTGCAACAGCCCCAAGCCAGGAATAGCAGCCAAAAACAATGATTTTATTTTAATATTTTTAGAATCAAAATTTAAGAACGATGTTGCATATTAACTTTATATTGCGAAAAATTATAACTTTATCCTCGATTTGTTTAACAATTTAGCACTTATTTATTATGAAAAGAATCAACTTTTTTCTTATTCTGATTATGATATCTGTGTCATACATGACCACACTTGTATCGTGCTCCAACCAGAATAAAAAACAAGAAGAACAAACCGTTCAAACCCAAAAACCCAACATCATCTTTTTTATTGCCGATGATATGGAAAGAGATATGTTTAATTGTCTGCCCGAAGGTAAAGACAGTAACTTATCACCCAATATCGACAAACTGGTTGATGAAGGAATTCTTATGATAAATCAGCACGTAAGTTCGTCGGTTTGTACCCCAAGTAGATTTTCATGCCTTACCGGAACATATGCAAGCCGTGCAACGTGTAAAGAATTCACCGATTTCACTAAAAAAATGGACGGTCAGACAGTTGTTCAATGGAACACATATATCACACCCAAAGACATGACAATCGGTAAACTGATGAAAAAGCTCGGATACACAACAGGATTTTACGGCAAAAATCACGCTGTTGAAGCTCCGGGCTGGAAAAAACTCCCACTAAACACCGATCCTACTGACCCCGAAGCTGTTAAAGTTTTAAAACGCAATGCGGAAATTATACGTCAGGAACTAAAAAAAGCCGGTTTTGACTATGCAGGTGCAAACTATCAGGACAACCCAAGTTATCTGGGCCCCGAAAAACTTCGGGTTCAGAATCTTGACTGGATAACTGACGAAAGCCTGAAATTTCTGGATACAGTTAAAAACGAACCATTCTTCCTTTATTATGCTACTACTGTACCCCATGGACCGTCTAATGCAGAACAATCCTGGAATGGTGACCGAAGGGTTACTGCCGAAGGGATTCTTGACACACCCCCAACTTGTCTTCCGCCAAAAGAAACAATCCCTGAAAGAATTTATGCATCAGGTCTTGTAAAAAAAGGTGAAAAGATTCCCGATCGACTCGGAAATGTTCTCTGGATTGACGATGCTCTCGGAGCCCTTATCAATAAGCTTAAAGAACAAGGCAAACTCGACAATACAATAATATTCTTTTTCAGTGATCACGGCCAGTACGCAAAAGGATCCATTTATGAAGGCGGTGTAAGCTCTCCTTCCATAGTTTGGCAAAAAGGCGGATTTAAAGCCGGTCATCTGAGCAAGGCTCTTGTTTCCAATATCGATTTTGCCCCAACTATTTTCGACATGGGCGGTGGTGATCCTGATACAGTAAAAACATTTGATGGAAAAAGTTTTCTGCCAATCCTGAACGGAGAGAAAGACAAAATTCATGAGTCACTCTATTTCGAAATGGGATTCTCAAGAGGTGTTCTGAAAGACAGTTTCAAATACATAGCTCTTCGCTATCCTGAATTCGCCATGAAATGGGACCTGAAAAAGAGAAAAGAGATTCTTGACAAGTGGAATAACTTCCGTATAGCAAATAAGCTCCGCTATCACTATACCGACCCATCGCTTCCTTTCTCTCACCTTATGCTTATCCCGGGAGGTGGCGATGCAGAATTCCCTTCAACTAAAAGGTACAAGCATTATTATGAAACTGATCAGCTATATGATCTTCGTAACGATCCTAATGAACAAAATAATCTTTTTGGTGATCCTAAATATGCTGATAAGGTGAAAGAATTACAGGCTGAACTTGTAAAATATCTCAACACTCTTCCCGGCAAGTTCGGTGAGTTTAAAACAGTAGAAGAGATAATCACTAAAAAATAATTGTATCTTTCCGTTCCCTGCCGTTTGAAATAACAGCAGGGAACTTTATTATCTTAATGTTCTTTATTCAAACTTATTAACTTTTTTTTTATGGAAGAAAGCAGCAATGTAAAGCTCTCGGTAAAAGAAAAAATAGGTTATGCCCTTGGTGACGGAGCTGCCAATATCGCATGGAGAGGTGTAGCCACATTTCTGTTTATTTTTTATACCGATGTATTTGGCCTTAATCCTGCAACTGTAGGTATTTTGTTTTTCGTTGCACGTTTCAGCGACGGCATCAGCGACGTCCTGATGGGAATAATAGGTGACCGTACAAAATCAAAATACGGAAAATTCCGCCCCTGGATACTCTGGACTGCAATACCTTTCGGCGTAATTCTTTCACTATTGTTCACTGCACCCAATTTCGGACCGACAGGAAGAATCATTTATGCATACACTACATATATTTTATTTACTTTAATTTACACTGCCAACAATATTCCATATGGTGCTCTTATGGCAGTAATGACGGGGGATGACAAAGAACGAACAAGCATCGGCTCATACCGTATGGTGGGTGCTTTCGCCGGAGGAATGCTTGTACAGGGAGCACTGCTTTACCTTGTTGCTCACTTTGGTAATGTAGATCCGCAAATCACTGTAAATAAAATTCAGGATCAGAAATACGAAGTAACTGTCTCTTCACCATTTGATGTAGAGAATGCCAATATCAACACAAGAAATCACGTAGCTGAATTTACCTGGGCTAATGACTCGAGTGAAACAAACATCCCGACAAAAGGGAAAAGCTTTCAGATGGAAGCCGGTAAAAAATATTATTTTATCGTAACAGGTGAACCCGACATTACACCGGCAAGTTTCACGGTGATAAACCAGAAAAAGGGTTACAGTTATTCGATTTACATAATGTCGGTCATTCTGTCGCTGGCAATGTTTATCACATTTTACAGCACAAAAGAGAGGGTCAAGCCGCCGAAATCGCAGAAAAGCAATCTTAAACAGGACTTTATCGATCTGATAAAGAACAAGCCGTGGCTTGTGCTTCTCGTTATCGGTTTGTTGTTCAACATTTACAACTCTATTAAGCAGGGTATTGTAGTTATTTACTTTACCCACTACCTGCACAATCAGCTTCTGGCTGCATCGTTTATGGTAGGGCTTACTCTTGCATCCATTGGCGGAGCAATGGTTACGGCACCACTGGGACGAAAATTCGGAAAAAAACGACTGTTTATTTATGCACTTATATTCTCAGGTGCTGTAAATGCTCTTATTATGTTTTGTAAGCCGGGCGATATTATCCCCATATTTGCGCTGGGAATAATTTCAGAGTTCGGGGCTGCCATATTCCCCACATTATTCTTTGCAATGCTGGGTGATGCTGCCGACTATTCGGAATACAAAAACGGAAGAAGAGCCACAGGACTTATATACTCGGCGGGTTCGTTTGCAACCAAATTCGGAGGAGGACTTGCAGGTGCTATTATCGGTTTTGTCCTTGCTGCATTCAGCTACAACGGACAGGATTCTGTTGCCATTGAAGGGGCAATACCCGGAATAGTAATGCTTATGAGCTGGATTCCTGCCATAATTACTGTGGTTGCTGCAGTTCTTATGACTCTTTATCCGCTTGACCAGAATAACCTTGAGGAGATAACTAAAGAGCTCAATGAACGCAGGGCAAGAGAACTGGCAATTGAATCATAAAAAGAGTTAGTTCTTTACAATAATACATCAAAAGAAATCAGGCAACGTTAATACCGTAACAGGGTATAGCGTTGCCGCTTTCATTATTGAAAATTTGTGATACAAATTTTTATATGTAAAATGCTGTAAACATTTACAGTAACATATTAAAGTATTAATACATTAATCTTTGACTTTACTTTACTAAAGGATATTGCTAATTTTAGCACCTGATTTGCTTTTTCAACTGAAGAAATAATTAAACCATAAACATATTATGAAATTCGGATATTTTGACGACAAAAACAGGGAATACGTTATTACAAACCCTGCGACACCTTATCCCTGGATAAACTATCTGGGAAATCACGATTTTTTCTCTCTCATATCGAATACGGCGGGGGGCTACTCATTTTACAAAGATGCCAAATTCCGTCGTCTTACACGATACCGTTACAACAATGTACCAACTGATGACGGAGGAAGGTATTTCTACATTAAAGACGGAGATACGATCTGGGCTCCAGGATGGAAACCGGTAAAAACCCCCCTCGACAGCTACGAGTGTCGTCACGGACTAAGTTATACTACCATAAAAAGTTCAAAAAACGGCATTCAGGCAGAAGCTACATTTTTTGTCCCGTTGCATTTCAAAGGCGAGGTTCAGCGACTAAAGCTGAAAAACACTACAGGCGACAAAAAATCACTAAAGCTGTTCTCATTCGTTGAATGGGCATTATGGAATGCAGAGGATGATATGACAAACTTCCAGCGCAACTTCTCGACAGGAGAGGTTGAGATTGAAGACAAAGTCTTGTATCATAAAACAGAGTACCGCGAAAGACGTAACCATTACGCTTTTCATTCCGTGAACCGCAAACACGATGGTTACGATACCGACCGGGAGTCTTTTATGGGACTTTACAACGGTTTTGGTGAACCTAAAGTTGTGCTCGAAGGCAAACCATCGAATTCCGAAGCTCACGGCTGGTCTCCTGTTGCATCCCACTACCTTGAAATTGAGCTTGCTCCCGGAGAGGAAACCTCACTTATATTTATGCTTGGATATGTTGAAGTTCCCGAAGAAGAGAAGTGGGAAGCTAAAAACGTGATCAACAAAAAGCCGGCAAAAGAGATGATATCTCAGTACGACACCGACGAAAAGGTGGATAATGCACTGAAAGAGCTGAAAGAGTACTGGGACGAGCTGTTGTCCAAGTACAGCATCGAGAGTCACGACGAGAAGCTGAACCGTATGGTGAACATCTGGAATCAGTACCAGTGTATGATCACCTTCAATATGTCGCGAAGTGCATCATACTTTGAATCAGGAATCGGACGCGGAATGGGTTTCCGTGACTCGAATCAGGACCTTATCGGATTCGTTCATCAGGTGCCTGAGCGTGCCCGTGAACGTATCATCGACATTGCTTCCACACAGTTCCCCGACGGAGGATGTTATCACCAATACCAGCCGCTAACTAAACGCGGAAACAACGCTATTGGCGGAGGATTCAACGACGACCCGATGTGGCTTATCCTTGGCACAACCAGCTATATTAAGGAAACAGGCGATTTCAGCATTCTCGACGAGATGGTTCCTTACGACAACGACGAATCACTGGCTCAACCGCTGTTCCATCACCTGACCGTTTCGTTCGATCACGTAGTAAACAATCTCGGACCTCACGGACTGCCTCTGATAGGACGTGCCGACTGGAACGACTGCCTGAACCTTAACTGTTTCTCAAAAGATCCGAACGAATCGTTCCAGACAACCGAGAACAACACTGAAGGTTCAAAAGCCGAATCGGTTATGATAGCCGGACTGTTCGTTGTTTACGGTCGCGACTACGTAGAGCTTTGTAAGTATCTTGGTAAGGATGAAGAAGCAGCACGTGCTCAAAAGCATGTGGACGATATGGTTGAAGCAATCAAAAAGTACGGATGGGACGGAGACTGGTTCCTGCGTGCATACGACTTCTACGGAAACAAGATAGGAAGCCACGAAAACGAAGAAGGCAAAATCTTCATCGAATCAAACGGATGGTGTAGTATGGCAGGAGTAGGTAAAGATGAAGGTATGGTTGAAAAAGCTCTTGATTCTGTAAAAGAACATCTTGATACTCCTTACGGAATTGTTCTGAACCATCCCACATTCACAAGGTATTACATTGAGTATGGTGAGATATCGACATATCCCCCGGGATACAAAGAGAACGGAGGAATATTCTGCCACAACAACCCATGGATAATAATTGGAGAAACAGTTATCGGACGTGGTGACCAGGCATTCGATTACTACAAGAAGATTGCTCCTGCTTATCTTGAGGAGATAAGTGATCTTCACAAAACAGAACCGTATGTATATGCTCAGATGATAGCAGGTAAGGATGCTTACAAACCGGGTGAAGCCAAAAATTCGTGGCTGACAGGTACTGCTGCATGGAACTTCTACACCATTACACAGTACATTCTTGGTGTAAGGCCTGAGCTTAACGGTTTGTCTATTGATCCGTGTATTCCTGCCGAATGGGACGGGTTCAAAGTTGAACGTAAATTCAGAAATTCAACTTATGACATCACCGTTGAAAACCCCGGTCACGTATCGAAAGGTGTGGCAAAAATTACTGTAGACGGTAATGAGATAGACGGCACCTTGTTGCCGGTATTCAACGACGGCAAGACACATAAAGTTGTTGTTACAATGGGGTAAAGCTTCAGAGGATGTCCAAAAAGTAAATTACCCACGTCATTGCGAGGAGGAACGACGAAGCAATCTCCTGATTCTCAGTATTTGTGAATTTGGAGATTCCTTCATTTCATCACCAATGACGGAATTACTTAAAATACTGATTATCAAAAA
>JAADEM010000034.1 GCA_013153405.1 Chlorobiota bacterium | reverse complement strand
CACAGAATGCCTCCAAAGGGTTAAAAGAGACAAATGAGCTTTCTAAAGTTGCGGCCAAGTATCTCGAAGAAATAACATCTAAGGTGTCGGTTATAGGCGATATCGCATTTCAGACTAATCTGCTGGCTCTGAATGCAGCTGTAGAGGCAGCCAGAGCGGGACAGGAAGGAAGAGGTTTTGCAGTAGTGGCTTCCGAGGTGCGAAAACTGGCCGAAAGAAGTCAGCAGGCAGCTGCTGAAATCAATAAAGTTTCGTCTCGCACACTGGAATCTTCCGAGGTGTCTGTTGAAAAACTCGGACAAATATCTCCGGAGATTGAGAAAACTGCAGAGCTTGTTCAGGAAATAAGTGTTGCTTCAATTGAGCAGTTGTCGGGGGTGGAACAGATTAATAATGCATTACAGCAATTGAACAATGTTACTCAGCGAAATGCTGCAAACTCTGAGGAAATATTGCAGGCTGTAAGAGTATTGGAAAATTTATCAGAAAGATTGAATATGGCAATCTCCGTATTTAAAAAATAAAAGCAGAATCTTCATGACTGTCAGATAGACTATGATATTATGTTTACCGTCATGAGAATTGAGGGGTAACACAGAAAATATTTATACGTAACTATACTGCTATTACCGTAGAATATTTTTAACGGAACTATTTCAGGTAATCAAAAAACACTTGAGATTTCAGCTATTCTTGCCGTTACAAAAAAGAATATACAAATTATGGCAATGTGCTGAAAAATAGTTGGTGAGAATCTCTGTATTGCTTGCTACATCTGAAATAGCTAATAGTTTTATGAAATTGAGAATTTACTTACAGTATACAAAAGCTCATTTCTATTGATGAGGCAGTAAAGATTTCAGTTTATCTGGCCATTAACGAAGTAATAAAGAAATGGACACAACCCATCAGAAATTGGGGAGTGATATCTCCATAATGAATGAATCCGATTTATGTTTACACAGTTTTTAGGATAGTGTCGTTTATACAGTTATTAGGATAGTGTTTAATTGTATAATTGTTCCTGAGTATAAACTCCTGGTTTTATTAGTATTTCTTCTATATTTTCTTTAGTAACTGGTATCGATGATATTTTGATAGTAGGTACTTTCATTAATAAATTGTTTGTATATGTAAGTTGTGATTCATCAGGCATAATGTCTTTAGCCATATTTACAGCAGATTTTGCAAGTGTATACGAGAGTTTTTTCAATGGGTGATAAAATGTTATCAGCTGCTTTCCTGCAATGATGTTTCTTACTGCCTGTAATTCTGCATCCTGTCCTGTTACTGGAATTTCTTTTGGATTCATATTCAAACCTTCCAGAACTTCAATAACACCTTCTGACATAGCATCACATGCTGATATAATAGCATCGGGTTTATTTCCTGTTAGAGTCAGATATTGTTTTAGTTCAAAAGCTGCGTTTTTTTTGTCCCAGTTTTCAATAAATGACTGATAAATAACTTTTCTGTTTTTGTTTTTTTTCACAGCTAAGGTACTTTTGACAGATTTTTGTAATTCAATAGCATTTCTGTCTAGCCTGTCACCTGAAAGAATGATATAGTTTCCGGAAGGCTTTACTTTTAATACGGCATTCACCATGTCTTTTCCTAGTTTTTCATTGTTTCCACTGATAAAAAGCGATAGTTTATCACTTTTTATCATTCGGTCAAATGCAATTACTTTTATACCTCTGTTGTCAGCATCACGGACAATCTTAGCAGCTGTATTGGCATTTACAGCTATAATGCATAAAACATCAATGTTCTTGTCGAATAATTCCAAAGCTTTAGAGTATTGAACAGATTCATCGTTATTAGCTTCCTCTATGAAAACCTTGGCACCAAGTTGTTCCGCTTTCTCTTTGAAGAGTTTACTTTCTTTTAAATACTTGTCGGTGTTTTTTGATGTATAAAGAAACCCCAGTTTTATTTCTTTGTTTTTTTTAGTAGAACAACTGTTGATAAATAAGGGAAATAACAGTATTCCAATGAAAAATATTATTGTCTTATATTCTGATTCTGCTATTTTAAAATAATTCATGTTTAATATGTTTTTTGGATTAATGGTTATTTGTCACTTATACTTATAAATGGACACTTTTGTTATATTTTTTATTAAAAAATATAACAAAAAGTGTTTTTTGTAGTATAACGTTTTAGGAATTATAAATAAGAAACACATAAGATATAAGCGCAAAAAATGTTCTGGAATAATTTAAGAATTCGTGCAAAAATAGGATTGGGTTTTTTTCTATTATCGGTAGTAGTATATATAATAGGAGCAATATTTATATATAATTTATATAAAATAGAAACAGAGGTCTCCAACTTATCGGGAAGGTATATTCCGATAATAAATGAATCAAATAAGTTGAGCCGTAATTGGCAAGAACATAATGGCTATGTTCGTTCGTTTGATTTTACCGGAGATCCGTACTTTAATTACAGAGCGGATGAAAGTTTTGAAAGGGTAAATAACGCTTTTGTTAAAATATTGAATATTCTGAAAGATGACGATATGGAGATCCGGCGCAGAGGAATACGGGTTGACGTAATGGGGGAAATAATTAATAAATATGATTCATTAAGAAAAAAATATAACAAGTCTCAACTTAGGCAGGACGAGTTGCGAAAGATAGTGGATAAGAGTGTTTCAGAACTTAATGAGTTAGCAATAGAAAACAACTCTTTCTCGGGATATAAATCTTTGTCACGTTTCAACTGGCTTTATAATAAGGTGCTTAACGATGTCTATAACCGGAATATATATTTATTGCCATCATTAAAGGATGAGTTAGTTGAACTACAAAGAAGTATGTATCTGAGAGGGAAACTACACGAGGCTTTTAAAAAGGCCGTTTCTGATTTAAATAATTATATTGATGCTGAAGTTGAAGCCCGGAAAAATGAGATTTTAAGACTGAAATGGCAGCTGAACCTTAAATGGAAAGTGAAAACCATAAATGATATCGGGGCCGATCATGTAATGGAGATGGCAGATGCAACTGTGAAAACTATCCGAATGCAAAGAAGTGTATTGATTTATTTCGGTATCTTCTTATTAATATTTAGCACTGCTATGGTCTGGTTGATAGCAAGGGAAATATCCAGTCCTATTGAGCGAGGAATAAAACTGGCATTAAAAGTGGCTGACGGAGATTTGAGTACAAAGTATGAAGTGAAAGGGAAAGATGAGGTTGCTCAATTACTGGATGCTCTGAACCGGATGATAGATAATCTCAGAAATATTGTTAATGACATCTCAAGAAGTGCTGAAGAGATATCAGAATCGAGTGAAAAACTAAACAAGGAAGCACTTGAATTATCAGAAGGAGCAACCCAACAGGCAT
>JAADEM010000097.1 GCA_013153405.1 Chlorobiota bacterium | reverse complement strand
CCTGATGTTTTTCAAAGGTTTATCGAAATGGCCTCCTGAATGGTAATTTCAACACTAAATACGGCCGGAGACATACTCCGGCTTTTTTTATCCTGTATCACTTATACCGTTTATCCCGAATCTGGCATCTGCATCCCCTATTGTTCCATCATAAATAACTATATCATACATTTATGGTTAAAAATCCTTTTTTAATCTTACAGGTTGCCTATAAATACGTGACTTTTATTTTTATTGGAATTACATTTACATCATAATTAGTTCATATTAATTATTTATATAAAATCAGAAACATGAAAAGAACACTTTTAATGACACTCCTGACGTTAATTCCTGTTTTAGGGTTTACACAGGAAGACTGGGAGAACCAACATGTTTTCCAGATAAACAAGATGGAACCTCATGCATACTTTTACGGATTCAGCAGCGAAAAAGAAGCATTAAAGAATGACTGGAAAAACTCAGATAATTACGAGCTTCTGAATGGATTGTGGAAATTCCACTGGGCCAAAAAGCCCGCTGACCGTCCCATTGATTTTTACAAAAAGTCCTACGATGTTTCAGGCTGGGATGAGATTAAAGTTCCCGGCAACTGGGAAGTTGAAGGATATCGTAACGGTAAAGACTGGGGCATTCCTATCTACGTAAACACAAGCTATCCCTGGTCTTTCCATAAAAGGCCCACCCCTCCTGAAATACCGCACGACTGGAATCCGGTTGGGTCGTACCGTACAACTTTCACCATTCCCGAAAAATGGAACGGACGTGACATCATAATTCATTTCGGAGCAGTTAAATCGGCTTTTTACATATGGATAAACGGTGAAAAAGTGGGTTACTCACAGGGCTCAAAGCTTCCTGCCGAATTCGACATAACCAAATATGTACGTAACGGAGAAAATACGCTGGCTCTTGAGGTTTATCGCTGGAGCGACGGTTCATACCTCGAGTGTCAGGACTTCTGGCGCCTGAGTGGAATTGAACGTGATGTTTACCTATACGCTGCACCAAAGACACGCATCTTCGATTTCTTCTTTAAACCTGGATTAGACGAAAACTATAAAGATGCAAATTTCAGTCTGGATGTAGATCTGAAAACAAGCGAAAAAGCATCAAAGGTAAATCTTGAAGTTAAAATACTGGACAACAAGAACGTACTGTACTCTTCAAGCAAGTCCGTTGATCTAAAAGAAACTACAGGCACCTTGTTTACCGGAACAATAAAAGAACCTAAAAAATGGTCGGCAGAAGATCCAAACCTGTACACCTTGGTCATTAACCTGAAAAACAAGAAAGGGCATACAATAGAATCAACCTCAACCAAAATCGGTTTCAGAAAAATTGAGATCATAGGTGGTCAGATTCTTATTAACGGACAGCCGGTTCTTTTTAAAGGTGTAGACCGCCACGAGCACGACGAAATGACAGGCCATGTTGTTTCGGAGGAATCAATGTTGCAGGACATCAAACTGATGAAAGAACACAACATCAATGCCGTACGAACAAGCCACTACCCCAACGATTCGAAATGGTACGAACTGTGCGATGAATACGGTATTTACCTGATAGACGAGGCCAATATTGAATCGCACGGTATGGGCTACGGCAAGGAGTCGCTGGCAAAAGATACAACCTGGATGGCTGCTCACATCGAAAGAACCAAAAGGATGGTTGAGCGCGATAAGAACCATCCAAGCATTGTAACCTGGTCGCTGGGTAATGAAGCCGGCGACGGTCCGAACTTTGTTGCCACTTATGAGTGGATAAAAAAACATGACGACACTAGACCTGTTCAGTACGAAAGAGCAGGTACATCGGACCATACCGATATAGTATGTCCTATGTATGCTCCTATTGACCATATGGTACGATACGGACGAACCGTCCAGAAACGTCCTTACATTCAATGCGAGTATGCACATGCTATGGGGAACAGCGTAGGAAATCTGCAGGACTACTGGGATGTGATTGAAAAATACGGTAATCTTCAGGGTGGATTCATCTGGGATTGGGTAGACCAGGGCATTGTGAAGTACACCGACGACGGTCGGAAATACTGGGCTTACGGCGGCGATTTCGGCCCGGAAGGAACACCTAGTGATGCAAACTTCTGTATGAACGGACTTGTAAATCCGGACAGAACACTTCATCCTTCCATTTACGAAGTGAAAAAAGTTTACCAGGATATAAAAATTGAATCAGTTGATTTTGAAAATAATCTTGTTCGTGTTAAAAACGGATACTTCTTTATTCCTCTCGATAATTTTAAAATAAACTGGGAAGTAAAAGCTGACGGCATATCTGTTTTAAATGGTGAAGCTGAACTGCCTGCCGGTATTGCTCCTGGCAAATATGGAACTGTTAAGCTCAATCTCAACAAGTTCAGAAAAGAAGAAGGGAAAGAGTACTACATCAACTTCAGCGTAAGAACAAAAGATGCCAAGGGTATTTTAGATGCAAATACTGAGCTGGCTACAGAACAGTTCAAACTGTTTAACGGAAAAGCTAATACTATTGCAGTTAATAAAGGAAATGCCGTAAACATAAAATCTTCTGATACACAGGTGGTAGTTGCAGGTGACAGGTTTGTAGCTTCTTTCAACAATGCAAAAGGTGAGCTTGTTTCGTACAAATATGACGGCAAAGAGCTGTTACTTAACGGACCACAACCAAACTACTGGCGTGCTCCCATTGACAACGATTACGGTTTCCGCATTGAAAAACGTCTTGCAGTATGGAGACACGCCGGTGAAACAAAAAAACTGGAAGACTTCTCAGTAAACAAAACAGGCAACAACAAGGTTACAGTGAAGTATGTTTACAAGCTTCCTGACACAAACAGCTTGCTGACACTCACATATTCTGTTTTCGGATCAGGTGATATTGTCATCGATTACGACTTCCGTATAGGTGATAAAGATGCACCTATGATTCCGCGTATGGGATTAATGATGGTACTGCCCGAAGGATTTGAGAATGTAACCTGGTTCGGACGAGGCCCCTGGGAAAACTACATTGACAGGAACACCGCTGCATTTGTAGACCTGTACAGCAGTACTGTTACCGATCTGTTCTATCCTTATCCAAGTGTTCAGGGAACCGGATATCGTTCCGATGTAAAATGGGTATCTGTTACAAACTCCAATGGCTACGGATGGCTGATTAGCGGCGAATCTCCTATAGGGTTCTCTGCTCTTCACTTTTCACCCGAAGACCTCACTTTTGAAAGAAGAGGAACAAAACACCCTGTGGATATGACTCCTAAAGCTGAAACATATCTGAATATTGATAATATGATGATGGGTGTTGGAGGAGATAACTCCTGGGGAGCAAAGCCCCATGCCGAATACTCAATTGCTCCGGCAAATTACAGCTTCAGACTTATATTCAAACCGGTTTCAAAATAACCGGCAATATACCTATAAAAAAAGGATGCCTCAAACCGGGCATCCTTTTTGTTTTTGCGTCATAACGTGCTTAGAACAGTGGTGTTCCTTTATACACGGTCGATTGACTAAGCGGCACCAGTCTTCCGCTGTAGGTTACACGCCTTGATGAGTTACCCTGAACAGTAGCTGAAGCCATCTGGCCGGTATTATTAGTATCAATTCTGATGTCAAAACTACCTAATGCTGATGTCAGGAATACATGAATGTAATACGTACCTTTTTTTTCATTTGGATTAACCTCATACTTTGTAACATTGGCACGAACTGTAACACCACCAACTCCGTTTGGTCCCAAACCTGAGTCTCTTCCCAGCTGAACATATGCCTCATCTCCTTCAATAGCAACAAAATTCAAGTTAGAGTTCACATTTATTGTCTGCCCCATCTTGTTTGACAATCTGTCAGCCTCAAGCACCCATTTCTTTTCATTAATAGCCTGTTTAACCTGTATAGCCAGTATAGAGTCCATTTCAGCCTGTCTTTGTTTCTCCAAAGCTCTTCTTTCTTTTCTTGTCAGCTTCTGTTCCTGTCCAAATGACTGAACAGAAAAGACAAGAGTCAGAAGCATCATAAATAATATTGTTCTTTTCATGACTAGTTATTTTTTAATTTCATTATTAACATCTTCAAATCATATGCCAAACTGCAACAATCAACAATTTGACATACATACAGATAACATTTTACAGTTACCATTTGTTTTTAGTGCTTATTAAATTACTAACATATACAACACATTACACGAGTTAAGTTAAATTACATTAACTATCACGTTTTTTAGCAGTAAGGGCCTCCTGTAGTTCTCTGATTTGTCTTTTCTGTTGCCTGCCCTTTTCTACAACATCTTCAAATTGTTTTAACAGGTTAGCTTTAGTCTCCTTAAGGTTATCCATTTGTTTTGTAATGTTTTCGTTTTGTTTCCGGAGTTTAGTGTACTTTTTTTCCAAAGAAACATTTTTATCCAGCACCTCTTTAAGTAACTTATTTATAAAACCTTTCTTCTTTTTCAGTCCACCTGAATATTCATAACACTTTTCAAGTTGTTTCTTTAATCCCTCTTTCCTTTTTATTAATGTTTCATTAATTTCGGAAAGTTCGTCATTTTGCTTTTTAAGAACCGCCAACTGTTTTTCCAATTTAAATATTTCAAGTCTTTTATTATAGTTGTTTTCAGGTTCAAAGCCGTATACCGTAAGCTTAAACCTTTTATTTGTCTCTTTACTTATATAAATATTTTTTTCTCCCTCTGCTTTTTGCATTTCTAATATATCAGCAATTTCTTCATATGCAGTTCTTAGTTTTTCTTTTCTTTTATTAGCAGGCATTTACGAATTTTTAAATTTAAAATCACAAAATCAAAGTACTGTAAAATATTTGTTAATAGCATAAATTTAGTATTTTTATAAAAAAGATAAAAGGAGTATGACTAAGCCGAGTGATGTAATAAAGTATTGTCCGCGATGCGGTTCAAGCCAGTTTAACTATCAGGATGACGACAAATCATTCAAGTGTGAAAGTTGTGATTTTCACTTCTTTATAAACTCTGCTGCAGCAGTTGTTGCAATTATTCAAAATGAAGAAAATGAGATATTGTTTACACTTAGGGCTAAAGATCCGCAAAAAGGCCTGCTTGATCTGCCGGGAGGCTTTGTCGATCCGGGAGAAACAGCTGAAGAGGCTCTGAAAAGAGAAATAAAAGAGGAGCTTAATCTTCAGATAACAGAATTTGTATACCTGACATCTTTCCCAAATGAATATATATTTTCCGGGTTTTCAGTTTACACTCTTGATATCGCATTTCTGTGTACAGTCAAGGACTTATCAAAACTTGAAGTTGACGATGACGTAGCCGGATATCAGTTCATCCACCCCAAAGATATTGAATATAAGAAGATTGGATTAAAATCAATAAAAAATATTCTTAAATACTACATTTCAAAAACATAATTAATTGTAAGATGTTTTTTATTCTTCTTTCCCTTTCCCGATAGGAGGCCGGTACGAATCAAAACCATGACCATAAACAGCCATGACATTACCAATCGAGACGAAAGCATCAGGATCTACCTTTTTTATTGTCTGTAAAACGATATGAGACTCTGATTTTCTCACTATAATTACTATAAACTCTTTTTTTACCCTTGAATAATATCCTTTCCCGTCAATTAATGATAATCCCCGGTTTAATCGTTGCGATATGGCATCTGCAACCTGTTCTGGGTTTGAAGAAACAATAAATATCTGCACTGATTGCCTCGAACCGGTAAGAATCATATCTGCCACATACGACATCACTCCCATTACGACATATCCGTACACTACAGTTTCGAGAGACCGGAAAATGATATATGAAGAACCGATTATAACAATATCACAAAACATCATTACCCTGCCAGGACTTACATTGCGGTATTTGTTCACCAACATAGCAATAATCTCTGTTCCTCCGGTACTGGCACCATTCATAAACAATATGCCGATGCTTGCTCCTGCAAGGCCGCCACCTATAATGGCTGCCATAAACTTATCGGAAACTATAGGTTCTTTGAAATAAACCTGAAAAAATGCAATAAGAGCAGAAAACACAACAATGGAATAAATTGTTTTTACGCCAAAACTTTTCCCTAATATTTTTATTGCCACCACTACTAATATGACATTCAGCAACAGATTAACTGGTCCTACCGGAATATTTAAGGTATAATATACTATTGATGCAATGCCTATTATACCGCCCCCCACAATATCAGAAGGAATTATAAAACCGCTCCATCCAATGGCAGCAATAAATAAACTGAACGTAATCACAGTATAACTGCGAATTTCTTTCAGAACATTCTGTTTTTTTAATGAGAGCATTAATCCGGAAATTAAAATGGGAAAACTGCTATTTCAAATCTTTCATGTAACAACGCTTACGCTTATGCTGAATATGTTCATATGATTTCCACATCTGAATCGCCACATGATTATTCTCCAGCATACCGGTGGTTTCAACAAACTGTATACCTGCATTATTTGCTGTTTTCCACAATTCATTGGTAAGAAGTGATGCTATTCCGAGTTTTTGATACTCCGGTTTAACCCCCGTAAGCACAAGGTCCATTTCCTGCGGATGTTTCAAGGCCTGCATTATATGTAACCAGCCAAACGGAAACAACTTCCCGCCTGCTTTCTGCATTGCTTTTGACAAAGATGGCATAGCGATAATAAAGCCGTAAACCTCATCATCCTTTCCAAGAATAACCTTTACAAACCTCGGATTCAGAATAGGAAAATACTTCTCAATATAAAACTGCTTCATCTCCTTTGTTAAAGGATATGTGCCAAACAGTTCTGCAAAGGCATCATCAAACAGATCCATTATTTTTTTCTTATATGGCTCAAGTTCTTTTTTATTATTGAAAAGAACTATTTTCAAGCCATATCTTTTAATAATCATGTTTGCCACTTTTATCGACTTTTCCGGAAGTTTCTCCGGAAAAGTAATCCTGAACTCAAGCCAATCAACCTCTTTACGGTATCCTAAATCTTCAAAATGTTTATGATAATATTCGAAATGATAATCAGAAAAAACAGAAGGCAACCATTTTTGTCCTTCAATAAGAACTCCCTGATGATCGAGATTAGAGAATCCCAGCGGTCCGTGAACAGACTCCATACCTTCAGTTTTCAACCAGTTCTCAGCTGTTTTGAATAAAAGTGAAGAAACTTCTTTATCATCAATAAATTCTGTACGCGTAATCCTTCCTTTCCGTTCACCCTCTTTTTCTATCCAAGGTCTGATTATTATTCCGCCTATACGACCTACACATTTCCCGTTTTTATACGCAACCCAGAACTTTGCTTTACTATATTCAAAAGCCGGATTTTTTTCCGGCAGTAATGCTTCTATCTCTCCTTTTTTAATCGGAGGAACCCAATATTTATTATCTTTATAAAGCCGGTATGGTAAATCAACAAAGTCTTTTAATGTTTTTTTATTATTTACTTCTTTAATTTCTACAGACATAGTTTTCCGATTTTAGCTCTGCGAAGTTAATACTTTAATTCCATATATTTTATCACTGTAAAATATTAAATCACATGTAAAATAAATTAGATTTCTATTATAATATTATTCGAGGCAAAACACCTGTCCTTTAAACCCCTGATAGTATTTAGCAGGCGAAATTTTCATAACTTTTCTTAATGTTTCGTAGAAATAATAAAGATATTCCAAGGTAAAATCAAGAAATTGACATGCTTACTGAATTCGAAAATGTATAAAGCAATCCATTGGTGAACAATCTGTCTTTTTTCTGAACGATAATAAAAAATATGATTATGCCCCTGCTTCCTTTGCCATCTCAGATATAGAAAGCCTTTTGTTTATGTTATTTTTCATAAACAGTATGGATCGATCCACTGCATCAACCTCTTTATCCCTCCTTCCCTGCCTGAACCGGCTCATGTATTTAAACGATGACAAAAATGTCGTAAACCATACATATATTCAGAGCAGATAATCAAAATGATGTAAATACCTATTTCAAATCAATTTTTATCAGAATCTGTTAAGTTTTCTGCAAAGGATTGTTAGTTTTGCATCAGTAATAAAAACAATTGACTTTATGGGAAGAGCATTTGAATACAGAAAGGCCAGAAAACTGAAACGTTGGGGAAACATGGCCAAGACTTTCACCAAACTTGGACGTGAAATAACTATTGCTGCCAAAGAGGGCGGACCAGATCCCGAAGCAAACCCACGGTTAAGGATGCTTATCCAGAATGCCAAGGCAGCCAACATGCCTAAAGAAAACGTTGAACGGGCAATTAAAAGAGCTACCGAAAAAGACCAGTCAGATTATAAGGAGGTTGTTTACGAAGGCTACGGACCTTTCGGCATAGCAGTTCTTGTTGAAACTGCAACAAACAATACTACCCGTACTGTGGCCAATGTAAGAAGTTATTTCAACAAGTCAGGTGGTTCACTGGGTACATCTGGCAGTGTATCTTTCATGTTTGAGCACAAATGCCATTTCAAAGTAAAGAAAAAAGAGGGTATTGATCTTGAAGAGCTGGAGCTGGAACTCATTGACCATGGATTAAGTGAGGTTTTTGAAGAAGATGACCACATTATAATTTACGGTGATTTTGAGTCATACGGTAACCTTCAGAAATACCTGGAAGAGAACGGTTTTGAAATTGTAAGCTCGGAATTTGAAAGAATTCCCACCGACACAAAAAAACTTGATGCGGAACAAAAGGAACAAATAGATAAACTTCTGGCCAAATTAGAAGAAGATGATGATGTGACTAATGTCTTCCACAACATGGAAGAAGAGGCATAAAACATTTACAAAAAATAAAAACCGGGACCGATATACGATTGAAACTGTATCGGCATTCCCGGTTTATTTATTCCTGCTTGTTTTACATTTGTATTATCAGATTAAACCAGTTAATTTAGTAAGAAATTAATAAGACCATGAAAAATTCTTTTCTGGACAAGACATTTCCTTTTCTGGATGAGTTGCGGTACAGAATTGTCCTCGTCTTAATAATAATGGTTTACAGCGTATTTTTCATGGTTACATTCGATCCGTTCACCATCTCATCGATGCTGAAACTTAAATGGCTTGGACTTGTTGCCATGGGCTTACTCGGAACTGTTCCTATTGCAATCTCCCAGCTTGTTATACGTCCTTTGATTCGGATAAAAACATTTAAGGTTAAACATTTCCTGCTATGGTTTGCCGCCGAGGTTATTGCCCTAACTATCTTAATGGCAATAATGTATGACGATGACTCGGAATACAGTTTTTTCAAAGATTTTCAAACAACATTCAAATACACCGCTCTTTTAGCCATAATTATTTACTCATTTGCAATATTGATAATTGTGCTGATACAGGTAAACAAAGAAAAAAACACAAAAAACAAGATTACTTCAAAGGATATTGACCTTATTAGTTTTAAAGATGAAAGAGACCAGGTAAAATTCAGTGTCAAAAGAAAAGACATCCTTTACATAGAATCCACCGACAATTACATAACTGTATTTTTCTCCAACGGAGGTAAGGTTAGCAAACATATGATCCGGACTTCATTGAAACGAGTTGAGGAGTCTGAACTCTCAACAAAATTATTACGTTGTCATCGAAGTTTTATCGTAAATCTTGAAAACGTGGAATGGATGAAAAAAGAGGGAAGAAACTTTGTTTTAAAAATCAGAGAGATTGAATCATTCATCCCCGTTTCGCGCAGTTACATCCCACAATTCAAATCCCTGCTGCATTCCTGACACCCGTTTATCCCCATAAACGAACTTTTGCACCACATATTTTCAACCTTAACCAGGAAGAAATACATTTGCATTGCTCTTTTGTAGAAAAAATCTAAAATCAACTAATAAGATATTAACATAAAACAATATGAAAACATTCTTCAGCATTGCTGTTTTGATTATGTCATTTTCACTTTTAGCAGGTGCGGCAAATCCTGACAAAGACATAAAAAATAAAATTTACGGAGAGTGGAAGGTTGATGCCCCTGACGCACCTTACGATTATCAGGAAGGAGTAATAAAGTTCTATAAAGAGGACGGACAGGATAAAATCAAAATCAGCACAACTTATGATGTAATCATGGGTGAAAATCTTAAAGTTGAAGGGAACAAAATAACGTTTGAGTTTGAAGTGGAATATGAACTATGTACTGCAAAACTCGATTACAAAGAAAATAAAATGACCGGAATTGTTGAGACCGTTCAAGGAAATATTCCTGTAACACTTACCAGGAAAAAGTAATTTTTATTGGGGATTAGGATTGGGAACCATGCTCCTTTTTTTTAGGGAGTGTGGTTTTTTTATTTTCTTAACCACATATATTTTTGAATATTGAACCTTAATTTCTGAGACGATAAAAAATACTTTATCTTTGAAATCGATTATAAAAGAACAAAGATATGATAGTAGTTACAGGCGGAGCAGGTTTCATTGGAAGCAATCTTGTAAAAATGCTTAACGAACAAGGTATCGATAATATCATCATTGTTGACAACCTCGGAAGCTCACTAAAATTCCTAAATCTGAACAAACTCAGGTTCAAAGATTTTATAGATAAAAACACATTCCTCGATAAAATAGACAAGCTTGGAAAAACAGATCTTATTTTACATCAGGGTGCATGTTCATCAACAACTCAGACTGATGTAAACTACCTGATGAAAAACAATTACGAGTACTCTAAAACACTGTTACATTACTGTATCGATAACGAAACTGATTTTATCTATGCCTCTAGCGCATCGGTTTACGGCAATGGAGATAACGGTTTCATGGAGAATCCGGAGTGTGAATATCCTCTGAACGGATATGCCTTCTCAAAATTCATTTTCGACAATTATGTCCGAAAAGTTTATTCACCTGAAAAATACAAGAGCCAGGTAACAGGTCTGAGATACTTTAATGTATACGGCTATCAGGAAAATCATAAAGGCAGTATGGCATCAGTGCCGTTCCACTTTTTCAATCAGGCGAAAGAGACTGGTGAAATAAAGGTATTTGAAGGCAGCGAAAATTTTCTTCGCGATTTTATTTTTGTTGAAGATGTTGCCCGCGTTGTTAATTTCTTTATTGAAAGCGGTAAAAGCGGAATTTACAACTGCGGAACCGGACAGGAGCGTTCATTTATGGATATGGCTGAAATATTTGTAAATCTTTATGGTAATTGTAAAATAAACACCATCCCGTTCCCTGACCACCTGAAAGGTAAATACCAGGCATTTACTAAAGCGGATGTTACAAACCTCCGCAAAGCAGGGTTTAATGGGGAATTCACCTCTCTTGAAAAAGGTATGGAAAAATACCTGAAGAGACTGAAAGAGAATAACGGGTATTTTTAATGCATAAAACGATTACTCAGCAGGGACAGATGGCCGTCTGTTCCTGCAATCTATTTCCTTAATAATTCTTTAAGTTCCTTTTCAACCTTCCGCAGTTTAGGTGTTATCACAATACGGCAATATGGCTGATCGCTGTTATTGTTGTAGTAATCGTGATGGTAATCCTCAGCAGGATAAAACTCTCCGGCTTTTGTCACCTCTGTTACTATTGGTGAATCATAAATACCAGAGTTGTTAAGCTTTTTAATTGTTTCCTCCGCCTCTTTTTTCTGTGTATCGGTATAATAAAATATTGCTGAACGGTATTGTGTTCCCACATCATTCCCCTGACGGTTCAGTGTTGTAGGATCGTGAACGGTAAAAAACACACGCAACAACTCGCCGAATGAGACAGAATCGGGATAGTAAGTTATTTTAACCACTTCAGCGTGGCCTGTTTCTCCTGTACAAACCTCTTTGTAAGTAGGATTTTCCTTTGTCCCGCCCATATAACCGGACTCAACTTCTGTCACTCCTTTTATTCTCTGAAATGCAGCTTCCACGCACCAGAAGCATCCTGCTCCGAATGTTATGGTTTCTGTTTTGGGTTGTCCTGATAAATTACCGGTTGCCATAAAAAACACAATTATGATATTCAACAAAAGGTATCTCATAAAAACTATCAATTTGGATACCCTGCAAGATAAATAATAAATCTGTTTTTGTACATTTGAACAATAAATATTATCAATATGAACGGCTATCCTCCATTGGCAGAACGAATGCGTCCGAAAACTCTTGAAGACTACATTGGTCAGAAACACCTTGTAGGCGAAGGTGCTGTGTTAAGGAAGATGATAGATTCGGGCAATATCTCATCCATCATTCTGTGGGGACCACCGGGTGTTGGGAAAACGACTCTTGCCAAAATCATTGCCAATCAATTACAAAGACCGTTCTATGTGCTTTCGGCAGTAAGCTCCGGAGTTAAAGATGTGCGTGAAGCCATTGAAAAGGCACGCAAAGCACGTTTTTTCAACACTGCATCGCCAATACTGTTTATTGATGAAATACACCGTTTCAGCAAGTCTCAGCAGGACAGTCTGCTCGGGGCCGTTGAAGAGGGAGTGGTTACATTGATAGGAGCCACAACCGAGAATCCGTCATTCGAAGTTATCTCTCCCCTGCTATCCCGCTGTCAGGTTTATGTTCTTAAACCTCTTGAAAAAGAAGACCTTCTTGAACTGCTTGAGAAAGTAAGAAAGGATGATCCGGTTCTGAGAAAGAAAAAAATAGAACTTAAAGAGGATGAAGCACTATTGCAGTACTCCGGTGGTGATGCCCGTAAATTCCTTAACATAATAGAGCTTCTGGCAAATGCTGCAGGTGATAGTGATATTATTGAAATAACAAACGATAACGTAACGGCTAACCTGCAGCAAAATCCTGCCCAGTACGACAAGAACGGGGAAATGCATTACGATATCATCTCCGCCTTCATCAAATCCATTCGCGGAAGTGACCCGGATGCAGCTGTATACTGGCTTGCCCGTATGGTCGAAGGCGGTGAAGACCCAAAGTTCATAGCACGCCGATTGATCATATCTGCTGCCGAAGATATAGGTCTGGCAAACCCAAATGCACTTTTGCTAGCCAACAACTGTTTCAATGCCATCAACACCGTCGGCTGGCCCGAAGCAAGGATAATCCTGTCCGAAACTACTATCTACCTTGCCACAAGTCCCAAAAGCAACTCTGCCTATATGGCCATAAACGATGCTCAGGAGCTTGTAAAGAAGACGGGCAACCTTCCTGTTCCCTTACACCTGCGTAATGCCCCTACCAAGCTAATGAAGGATATGGATTATGGCAAAGAATACAAATATGCCCACAGTTATCCCGGGAATTTTGTAGTTCAGGATTATCTGCCTGATAAAGTAAAAAATAAAAAGCTGTACACTCCGCAATCAAACCCGGCCGAAGCCAAAATTAAGGAAAGGTTGGATAAGCTTTGGGGGAAAGAATGACTCTATGATTCTAGGGTTCTATGGTTAAATGGCTACAGGGCTATTGGGTTTATGGTTTGTTAGTTCTTGGTTCCTACCTGCCAAAAGGTACAGAGCACCGGTTAATTCGTCATTCATCATTCAGCGTTGGACATTCAACATTGGATTAATGGTTAAAGTGTTACATTATTACAGGGCTAATTGGTTTTTGGTTTCCTTCGCCAAAGATGCAGAGCACCGGTTAATTCGTTATTCATCATTCAGCGTTGGACATTCGACATTGGATTAATGATTAAAGTGTTACATTGTTGCAGGACTAATTAGTTCTTTGTTCCAACCTGCCCAAAGGTGCAGAGCACCGCAATATTAAATCATCAATTCCTCAGCTACCCGATTCATCAATTCCTCATCATATCAAATATCCATCCACTCCGGAACTTTGTGTGGTTTGGGCTTGCGTCCATAGAAGAAGTCATCGAGCATTACTGCAGGTTTTCTGAAATTAGGGAAATTCCTGATAAGAAAACGAATAGTGTTATGCAAAAAATTATCGGGATGTGAGTATGGACAAACACTGATACAGCGTCCGCAATCGGTACCGGCATAGCTCCAGTAGGTAAAACATTTTTCCTGATCTATTTGCCAGCGCTTTACTCCTTTTATCTCCTTTTTTTCATCTTTAGGGATTGCTGATACAGGACAGGCATCGGCACACTTCAGGCATTTACTGCAAAAGTCCTCAACCGACGGATCATAGTTCCTGTCGTCAAGTTTCAAAGGCGCGTTTGTTGTAACTACGGCTATCCTTACCCTGGGACCAAGCTCTGGAGTCATCAGCAATCCCATACGCCCTATCTCTCCTAACCCGGCATCCCTTGCCACCAAAGGGCATACAACCTCATAATTACCATCAATATGAGCACGAGCTTCATATCCGAGATTACGCAAAAAGATGGCAAGTTGTACCGCAATTTTACCGGCATTCAGATACTGCCTTGACGATTCCATAACAATAGATGAACGGGGCGCTGCAGCTACCATTTCAGCTGCCATCTCTACAGTAAAAGCAATACCCAGGGGAAGCTTCCTCCCTATCTGTTTACCATAACGGTCACCCCTGCCACCAATACTGTAAAAATGATAATCTTTCATAGCTGTTACTCCGGACGAAACAACACCTTCGCGTCTCAGCCATTCACGTACAAACCTGTCAAGCCGTTCCTTATCAACATAGGCAATCGTTTCTTTCGGCTCTCCTTTCACAAGCTTATGAAAAGCAGCAACAGTCTCAAACCCTGCATCTGCCATTGGGAAAGCAAGGGGATTGAAAAACAGGGATCTTTTATCCAGCAAGCCCGGATTACTTCGGAACACATCATCTCTTGCCCGGTGATCTGAAAATTCTTCGTAATATTTATCAAACCTCTTTTTACCCGGCTGAAGCTCGTTCCTCGAAAACATTGTATTTCGCTCATCTATCCGGCCTGCAGGAACCGGTTCTGCTTCTTTTCTGAAAAAAGATGCCGGAATAAAAAGCACCATTGAAATTACTATCAAAACTACAAGCAGGGGTATTGTAAAAAAAACAGCCACATCACTCCACAGATAAACCGGCACTACTGCCAATACAAAGAAAACGAAACCTATAAAAGATATTCCGGCAGCCCTTTTCTCCTTTTCGCTCCTGAACACAAAATACGCTACCAGCATAAGAAGTGCAAACGCAACTAAAACACCTAATGCAATAACATTAATAGTTTCTATAACCATATCCACATGGAATATACTGTTAAGCTAATCATTGTCATTTACCTCAACCTTTACCGATTCCAGCTTTTTAAGCTTTTTCACCACCATAGGAGAATGGCTCTGGCGTACAGACAAAACCATTCTGCAATCAAGATTAAAATCCTGGGAAACAACCTCAGGCTCTTCATCCTTAACAATTCTCATCACATCATTCATAACACCATAATCAAATGAAACAGTTATAATATCGTTCACTGTTTTTTCCACAACTTCGGCATTTTCAAACGCATCTTTTGTTGCTGTTTTGTAAGCATGTATCAATCCACTGGTTCCCAATTTTGTTCCGCCAAAATAGCGAACCACAACAACAAGCACATTGGTAAGTCCGTATGATAGTATCTGCCCATAAATTGGTTTTCCTGCTGTCCCCGAGGGTTCACCGTCATCATTCATCCGGTAATGATTATCATCCATACCAAGTTTCCAGCTATAACAATGATGACGTGCATCATGATATTCCTTTTTCAATTCAGATATATACTTTTTTATTTCATCCTCATTAAAAACAGGATACGCAAAAGCCAGAAACTTACTTCCCTTCTCTTTATAAATTCCTTCAGATGGTTCCTTTATCGTTTTATAAGTATCTGTACCAGGCATCAGGCATTAAATTTATCAAAAGCTAAAATAATCTTTTTCATTAGCATTTACAGATTCAATCAATAAAAAAGAGCCGCTGTTACACAACGACTCTTCAAAATTAATCTAACTAAATCTATGAAAACAGAAATACAACTATTATTTATAAGCTATCTTTTTAAATTCCAACCAATCCTCATCAGAAAACTCATTTCCAGGAAAGAATGTAACGCCCTGAGCTCCGTTGGCCAGACATACATTAATTACTTTCTCAATTCCATATTTACGTACATGCCCCAGATTAAGCCCGGGATAAAAACCGGCTTTCCCCTTAAGCAGGGCAGCATCTCTTTTTACAACATCCGCAAGCCATTTCAGATCACCATTGTAATCATTAAAATATGCCATCGGCATAAATGCATCCAGATTAAACCTCTCCCAATCCTGTCGTACAAGTTCTCTGGCAATCTCTGGTGTTGGGAATACCGCTGCCGAAATCTGTTTCCCTGTTTTGTGAACAGATTCGGCTATTTTATTTACAAGCACAACCAACTGATCAAGCCGCCACTGCCTCCACTGTTCATCATCTTCAGCTCTGTCTTTTAACTTCATTGGATCGTAACCATATTCCGCTTTATATTTACTCCGGCAGGTATCACAATAACAATAGTCGAACTGAGGCATTTCATGATTCTGCACCAGATTGTACTTTGGCTGAAGTGCAACAGGCAGTATCACATCGCAATAACGCACATAATCAAGATGCACTCCGTTAAGTCCTTCAATATTACAAAGGCTGGTATAATCATTTATTAGAAGTTCCTCAACCTCTTTCTTCGACGGACATAACCATCTGTAATAATTCACATACGGAGGATGTTTGACCACGGACTCACCATTGCGATTCACAGCGTACCACTCAGGATGCACCTTCATATATCCGGGCCTAATCATTGTCCATCGCCAGGCATGAAATTCCAGTCCAATCTGTTTACAAATATGCCCCACCCTCTCGTAAAATTCGTTACTGCCATCCGGAAGAACTCCATGAACACCGTCATCTTTCAGTTTCCGATAAAACTCTCTCAACTCTGCATCAGAAAGGTTTTGTCCTCCTCGTAACCACATCCAGTTTTTCAACTTTTTCTTTTCAGGGCTGCACGACTGGCCGGCACAGGCATACAAACTGGTTATTGCTGCAATTTTTATAAAATCACGCCTTTTCATATATCAATAGAACTTTGACCTGAATAAATATACAGTACGAAGAGAATATTTCCATGCACTTTGAACAACAGGCTCTAAAAATAAACGTAATTACACCTTTTAATGTCATCTCTGGCAAAACCTGAATAATCCGCCCCTCTCATACTTATAGTTTCCATTTTATTAACTATAAATATTTCCATCAGTATAATATTAACTTTTGTTCATCTTATCCCCCATACCGTCATTTCACCCCAAAAACAGAAATCTCAGCATCCTGAAAAACACCCAATAACGTGTTTTTAACCCTTAAAACAGACTAAGATTATCAAACAGCATTTTCATCCGTAATTTAGATTAAAAAACAACCGGAATGTATCGGATTCTTATCATCTTCACAGCACTTATTTCCGCAATAAACATATCAGGGCAAAATATATCCGGGCCTTTACAAATAGATTCCATTGTAATTAAAAAGAACTGGCGAACCAAAGACAAAATAATAAAACGGGAACTTGAATTCAGAGCCGGACAAACAGTAACTCAGCAAATGCTAGATGAATCAATAAAAAAAATATGGAACATGAAAAATTTTGCCGATGTGAGTTTTGTTATCGACACCATTGATGATAAAACAACTCTTATTTTAACGGCAAAAGATGCATTCACAATAGTTCCTGTTTTGTCGTTCAGAGGAAACAAAAAAGATTTTCATCTGACAATGGGAATTAACGATCAGAACTTTTTAGGAAGAAACATCAATCTAAGCATTATGTTTTCTACCGGAACCAACGGAAAGACATTTCACTTCGGAACAAACATCCCGCGCCAGTTATTGTATAAAAACATGAACTTGTCTGGATATGTTTCGTACGGCTACGGAGTGCATAACAAGTATGATGCTGACAGAGAACAAATATCCTCTGTTGGCTACAGGCTAAAAAGTTTTTCCATAAATATTGGCAATCCCTGGCATACCGATTTCAAGTACACCTTTTCTCCCAATCTGAGCTTTAACCTGTTTCAGCACAAAACCGATACAACTCTTGCCACATCCGGAATACCAACACCAAATGATTACACGGTCAATTATTTTTCGATAGGAATCAGCGAATCTACAGGTACCATAACACATATCCGTCATCAGGAAGACGGGTACAATATTTCAGTAAATACAGGTTTCGGCATAGGGCTCGACAATGAAAGTCCATATTTCCAGTCATTCGGATTATCCGCATCATATCATAAACTATTTAACTCAGTAATCCAGATAAGTGCCCTGTTTCGAACAGCCTACACAACCAGCGAAACACCATCACTGAAATACAATCTTGGCTCACATGACGTTAAAGGTATTCTTCAGGGAGAAATTTCAGGGAAAGCCTATTACACAACTTATATAGGTGGTGGATTTACCTACATCAACAAAAAATGGTTTGCCCTTGAACATACTGTTTACATTAATTGGGGCAACGGAAAAGACATTTACCCAAAAATATTCACAACCTCCCCGCTTTTTGCCGCAGGAACAAGCCTAAACTTTCTGGTTCCTATGATTCCGTGGCTTTACATAAAATTTTTCTTTTCATACTCCGGCAAAAACAGCAACTGGTTCAATATTGAGTTTTAGCAACATGTATTAAGGCTTGGGAAGTGGTTTTAATAGAGTTCTAAAATCCCAGTTATACCGTCGGTACATAAAGATTACAAACAGAACAGAAATAATAAACATTGAAATCAACTCTTTCTTCGGATCCAGTTCTTTCTGAACAAACAAAGCATAAGTTGGTAATGCAGATGCTTTGAAAGTAACAAATATACTCAGAAAGATATTATTTGCTGCGTGTGCCCCCATTGCAAGCTCTATACCATCATCGAGAATTGTAGTAAAACCGAATACAAGACCGAAAATAATATACTGAGGCATAGTAAGCCAGAACCCGTATTCCTTAATTTCCGGATTGGCAATATGCATTAAACCAAAAAGAAAAGCAGGTATCACCAACGCAGCTATACGGTTACGGGTCCATACTGCAACACCCTGTGTAAGATATCCTCTGAACATTGTTTCCTCAAATGATGTTTGTACAGGAATAAGAATAACCGATATTAACACAAGCGGGATAAACCTTTCAACCGAAAATTCGATTTCAAAATTTTCAGGATGCATAAAATAATCAAAAGCAAGGTAAAGTGCCATTATTATTCCCCAGGATATAAAACCGGAAACAAACCTGTTCCATCTGATACCTGATGTTCCGTTTACAACTTCGTAAAACGTCCTGCCGTTAAGAGGCTTTATAAGAATTATAAAAGTTATTAAGCTAACTACAAAAGGCAGCATTAAGAGCAGCAACATAACATTCTTATCCACCCCCATAGATGATAACGATTGAATATCAAAACTTTCGGCAGAAAATCCAGCACCAGAAACTCCGACTTTATAAGCAGCATAAATAAAAAACGGCAATGCACCGAAAGTGTTTGCGGCAAAAAACACGATAAAGAACATTACGAGGTATCGCCACCAATTATTCTTACCTTTAAATGCACATTCCAGATGATTCATAACATACAGGGTTTAGGTTAGTATTTTATTATAATTATATATATTCTCAAACATATAAAAATATTTTCACTTGTCAATATAATATGGCTTTAACGTATATTTGAAAATAAAACCAACAAAAACAGAAATGAGAAAATATACATATACAGTTACTATTCTTATTCTGACAACACTTCTGTTTTATCAAATTACAGGCTGCAACAATAAACAGGAGTCTCCACAAAAATTTGCAGTTATGGCATATTATGTCCCTTCAGCTGTAATGCCACCCGAATCAGTTAAGTTTAAAAAACTCACACACATTATATATTCATTCACCAAGGTTATCGACAATAAAATGCAGTTTAACAACCCGGTTGATCACAACAATCTGATTGAACTTCTGAAGTACAGGGATAAAAACCCGGATATCAAAATTATGATAGCCTGTGGAGGCTGGGACGGTTCCGGTGGTTTTTCAGATATGGCATCAACAAAAAAAAGCAGGAGCATTTTCATTAAAAGTGTATTAAATTTCCTGAACAATTATGACCTTGATGGGATCGATATAGACTGGGAATACCCCGGACTACCCGGAATAGGGAATCCATACAAACCTGAAGACAAAGAAAACTTCACATTTTTAATGCAGGAACTGCGTAACGAGATGGACAAAACCGGCAAAGATTACGTGCTCACTTTTGCAGCAGCTGGCTGGAAAAAATATTTTGACCACATTGAACTGGAAAAAGTAATGAACTATGTCGATTATATAAATATAATGACATATGATTTTGCAGGAGGAAATACTCCGTTTACTTCACATCACACTAATCTGGGAATTATTAATTATTGCGATTTAGAGAAAACTCCGGCTTATGAATATTTTAAATATCATATAAAAGACACTCCCCGTTCTTCTGAAAAAACAATAAACTTCATTATAAACAAAGGCATAGCTCCCGGAAAAATTATTATAGGTGCTGCCTTTTACGGTAAAACGTGGAAAGGTGTACCGCCGGAAAATAAAGGTCTTTATCAGCATAACAAAGGTCCGGGAGACAAGGCTACCATAGCTTACTATTTATTAAGCAAAAATTTTGAAAACAAAAACGGCTACTTAAAATACCGTGATTCTATAGCAAAAGCACCATTTTTATACAATAGAACAGACAGCATTTTCATAACATATGATGATACTACATCCGTAAAATCAAAGACCTTGTTTGCCAGAAAAAACAACCTTGGCGGCATTATGTTCTGGCAACTTACTCTTGATCGGACAAACAATGGTCTTTTAGATGCCATTTACAAACAAAGTATTAAATAGCAGCTATATTTTTATAACGTATAAAATAAACTTTTAACATTTTCGTTTTTGTACAGAATAAGCAATTTCACCGGTAATAATTTCCTCCTCATTTTGGAAAATACATAAAGTTGCTTTATTTTTAAAGATTACAAATCAACCAAATTTATTTTTATGACTGACAACGGTACTTTAAATAATATGCTCACTCAGAACTGGGAAAACAAGGTTATTCTGGTTGTTGAGGATATTGATACCAATAAAATATTTTTCGATGCTGCTTTGCGAAAAACCAAGGCGAAAATACTTTGGGCTATTGACGGGAAAGAAGCCATTGAGATGTTTAAACAAAATGATGTTGATTTGGTTTTAATGGATCTTCAGCTTCCGATAATGGACGGATACACTGCTACCCGCGAAATAAAAAAAATAAACCCGGATGTGCCTGTAATCGCACAAACAGCTCATGTCATGTCGGGTGAAAGGGAAAAATGTTTAGAAGCAGGCTGTGATGATTATCTGGCTAAACCTATAAGGCTGCAAATATTAATGGACACTTTATCTAAATTTCTTAATACATAAAAAAAACTGCCATATGGCAGTTTTTTTTATGGCATAACTTTAATCTCAGTCCTTCTGTTCTTGGCTCTGCCTTCTTCTGTATTATTATCGGCTATAGGTTGTGAATATCCGTAACCTTTATAAGTAAGCCGTTTTTTATCAATACCTTTACTTATCAGATAATTATATACCGACCGTGCCCGGTTCTCTGATAAAACTTTATTGTATTGTTCACTACCAACATTATCAGTATGGCCACCTATTTCAACTTTAAGATCCGGATTCTGGCTTAACAAATCCACAAGAGTATTCAACTCGGGGAAAGACTCCTTTTTCAGCTCAAACGAATCTGTTGCAAAAAATATATTTTTCAGAATAATCTTTTCTCCAGGCTTTATTGGACTTAGATAAACCGTAAGTTTCTGAGGATTGTCTACATCTTTAACACCTTCAAGGTCGAAATTATCAGAATAAAACAGATAACCCGGTTTTTTCACACTTAATGCATAACTATGTCCCACAGGTAAACATACAAGAAAACTTCCGTCATATTTATCGGACAACGAGCTTACCTGAACAATATCGGATTCAAGCTCTTTCAGTACGAAAGCTGCCTGCAAAGGATCACCTGTATTTTTATCATAAACATTTCCTTTCACATAAGTTACAGGATTCGGCCTGAGTTTTTCTGGCATTTTAAACATATACAGATCCTTACCTGCCGTTTCTGATGGAATACCGTCGGATGAAAAATATGCAGTTGAACCTTTGGCATTAATTATCAGTCCCATTTCATCTTTTGATGTATTTATAGGATATCCCAGATTCTCAGCAATTCCCCATTCTCCGTTTTTATCCCGTCTGCTTACAAACAGATCCCTGTTACCCATTCCGGGCCAGCCGTCAGATGCAAAATAAAGAGATCGGTTGTCGGGATGAATAAACGGAGAGCTTTCTTCACCCGGAGTATTTATTTTATCTCCAAGGTTCTCGGCTTTAGAAAACACCGGAACGTTATTCTTGTTAAAACCTATTAAAGTTGCTTTCCACAAATCTCTTCCTCCTTTACCCCCTTTCCTGTTACTAGCAAAATACAAAGTTCGCCCATCAGATGAAAAACTGGGCTGTGACTCCCAATAAGGAGTATTAACCGGAGGTCCTAAATTTGCCGGCTCCGACCAGCCATCAGCCGTTTTATACGAAAACCATATATCACAACTTCCTCTTCCTCCCTTTTTACCGCAAGCAGTAAAAAACATCCATTGTCCGTCAACCGAGAGACATTGGGCTCCTTCATTGTGAGCAGTATTCAGACCTTTAACGGGTACTCTGTTGCACCAATCACCTCCAATCTTTTTCGACACATAAAAATCTTCCTGAAAATTTGCAGGTATTTTAGGCATATCTTCCATTAAAAATTTCATTGAATCACGAGGCACAAGAACAGTAAAAACCAAAACCTCCTCATCGGCTGTAATACTGGGCCAGTACTCATCATAATCACTATTTACCGAAGGGCCTAAATTTACCGGATCAAATGCAACCGGATTCTTTTCTGCCTGTTCGGCAAACTGAGCCTGTTCTATCCACCTGTCGGCATCAAGACGGCTTTTTTTACCTTCTGTTTTTTCTTTATATTTTTTCATCCAGTACACAGTCTTATCCCTGTTACCAAGATAAAAATTTGCAACTCCCATATTGTAATAAGCCGAAAGAAAAAAAGTAGAATCAATTTCAACAGCACGTTTAAGCATTTCCAGCTCACTCCGGTAATCTTTGCGCGTAAAATAAATGTCGGCAAGTAACAGATAAGCCTCTTTAAATTTTTTATCTTTTTTTACAGCCTCCTGAAGCAGTTTTATTGCTTTTTCATAATCATTTTCAACAAAGGCATTTCCTCCCTGCCGATATAAATCCATCGCTCTTTTCGATTTGGTATTAAGCTTCTGAGCATCCGCTATCTCAAAAACAGACAACAACAGTAAAAAGGATATAATATATTTCAACATAATTACATTCGGTTAATAGCTTTAGCATAAAAAAATCACAAGTCTGATACTGATACGTTAATTTAATGATTTGGTTATTTTACCCGTGATATTTCTGTGTGAACAATTAAAAAAGAAAGTTCAATAAAATAATATCAATATGACATTAAAGAGGTTAATTAATCCTTCAGCCCCTGCTCAATAACACTCCTTGTCTTTTCCATAAGTTCATCCTGTTTATCGGCATATTCCCTGACATCAATAGGCGGATGAATTCTGAGTTTGACCTTACCTGGCATAACATTTAAAAATCCGGAACCCATTATTTTATTAGTTCCAACCAAAGTTACAGGAAGTATTGGCAATTCAAGCTGATGTGCTATTTTAAACGCACCTTTTTTAAATCTTCTCATTTTGCCATCGCGGCTGCGTGTTCCCTCTGGAAAAATCACAACCGAAACTCCGTTTATCAGTTGTTTTTTTGCTTCCTCGATAGATTTCATTGCTGCAACAGGAGAGGAACGATCAATAAATATATGGCCAACCTTAGCACTGGCGTACCCTATGAATGGAGCATTTCTCAGTTCTTTTTTCATAATCCATCTAAAATCAATTCCCAACCAGCCGTAAAGCACAAAAATATCATACTGACTCTGATGGTTCGCAACTATAACATATGATTGATTTTTTTTTATATTCTCTTTCCCTTCCACTTTTACAAACATGGGAGTAAACAAAGCACTTGACTTTGCCCAAAGTTTACCGAAAAAACTGCCCATTTCAGGAGATACAATAATTGCAGTAAAAGCAGCCATAAAAGAGAAAAAAACAGTACTGGCAACCATAAACGGAACGTAAATAAGCCATTTATACGGCTGATAAAGTATATATCCCAGTTTCTTCATATTTTAAACCACCTCTCTTTTTTTAAGGAAATCTCCCGGTATTTCCCAGCATACAAAATTAATATTAAAGAGCTACAAATTCTCAAGGTCAGTCAATATTTTCATTGCCTCTTCTCTGGTATTTCCACAAAATTCAGGTTCCGGTATAAAACCGTCACACACATCGGGCCTGTCAGGCGAATCAAATATATCACATTTATAATCATCAGTAAGATGAATACATCTTACACCGGCAGGTTTTCCGTTCTCCATTCCCGGTATTTTAGCAGAAATTGACGGTGCAATGCAACATGCACCACATAATTCACGGCATTTCATAAGCTTTAACCATTATTTCTTAACAATCTTATCAATAAGCCCATAGCGTTAGTCATAAAATTACAATGCTTAATGTAAAAAAAGCAACCTTTCACCATATATAACAAATTCACTGTTAAATAATTTCAATATAAGAAGTAACTTAGCTTAAACTTTCCAAACAGGTTGTTTTCCCCTTGCCCCGTTCAAGATCATTCCTTCAGAGCGGGGCATTTTCTTACTTTTTCACAATCATTTCCATAATCCGGTTTGTTCTGGCTGCGGAAACTCCGGTACTTGGCACAAGCTTTTCCCCTGTTGTCAGCTCTTCAACTATAGCTTTTATAAGATAAAACTGGATATTCTCCGGTACTTTGTAAGATATTTCTTTTGTATCCCCGTCCTTATGTAACAACAATGGTGTGTGACCAAAACATGAAAATTCCAGACGCCCTTCTGTACCCACTATCTCAATAATATCCTTTTTTGAATCTTCAGAGGTAACAAAAGACCATTCACCAGAAACCGCAACTCCGTTTTTATGGATTAATGAGGCCACTACAGTATCTTCAGCATTGTAATATCCTGTCTTGTTGTATGCGAAGCCTGAAAGTCCGGTAACCGGTCCCAGTAAAAAATCAAGATAATCAAGCTGGTGTGATGCCAGATCATAAAATATTCCTCCTCCTGCTATTTCAGGATTAACTCTCCATGCCACATTCTCTTTTTCATCCTGATTTGCCGGACGTGTCAAACGGACAGAAACAAAAAGCAATGTTCCCAATGTTCCATTATCTACAATCTCCTTTGCTTTCAGAAATCCCGGCAATGTTCTTCTATAATACGCCACATATAAAGGCATCCCTGTCTCCTCACTTACTTTATTCATCTCCAGGCACTCCTGATACGTTGCAGCCATCGGCTTTTCAACATAAACAGGCTTGCCGGCTCTCATTGCCTCAATTGCATATTTAGCGTGAGCAGACGGAGGTGTGGCTATATATACGGCATTTATTTCAGGGTCATTAATCAGTTCCGATGCGCTGGTAGTCCATTTTGGCACTCCATGCCTGAAGGCATAATTCTTAACTTTTTCAGCATCCCTCCTCATTACAGAAACAAGCTTACTGTTTTCAATCTTATTAAAAGCAGGACCGCTTTTCAATTCGGTTACATTACCACACCCTATAATTCCCCAGTTTACTTTTTTTAATCTCATAATAATATTTAAATCCGGAAAACGGATAAACGTTTTGTCTAAAAAAAGACAGGCACAAAAATAAACTATCCTTTTATATAATAGTCGGCATCTATCAGCTCACTTTTATTATCGGCATATCTGGCATAATTAAATCCTTTATGCAGGCAATATGCACCAACATTACCATTTTTATCGAGAGCCAGATATCCTATCTGATATTTTTTGTATTCCGGTATTTTCTTCACTATCCTGAGTATTGCCTCTTCCACAGCTTCCTGAGGACTTTTGCCCTGCCGCATCAACTCAACAACAAGAAAAGAACCTAGCGTTTTCATAACAAGCTCTCCCATTCCGGTTGCAACAGCACCTCCCACTTCATTATCACAGTACATTCCTGCACCAATTATAGGAGAATCGCCTACCCTGCCATGCATTTTAAAAGCCAGTCCACTTGTAGTGCATGAACCTGAGATATTTCCCGCCGAGTCGATAGCAAGCATACCGATGGTATCATGATTCTCAATATTTATTACCGGTTCATATTTCGATGTCTCTTTCCATTTCTCCCACGCTTTTTTTGCCTTTTCCGTCAGAAGATTCATCTCCTTAAACCCCTGTTCAACGGCAAATTGCAGCGCTCCTTCACCGGCAAGCATGACATGTGGTGTCTTTTCCATAACCTTTCGTGCAACCGAAACAGGATGCATAATATTCTGAAGCGCACATACGGAACCGGCATTCCCTTTTTCATCCATTATGCTTGCATCGAGTGTAACAAAACCATCACGATCTGGTAATCCACCATATCCTACAGTAATATCATCCGGATCAGCTTCCACTACCATTACCCCCTTCTCCACAGCATCTATAGCCCGGCCTCCGCTGCTTAATATCTCCCAGGCTTTTTTATTAGCATGTAATCCGTTTTTCCATGTTGAAACAACGATAGGCCTGACTGTTTTAACACTTTTTGCTTTATCCTGTGTTTGCAATTTACATGAAGATGCTGTAAATGCACCGACTGAAGCAAGTCCAGTTATTTTCAAAAAATCTCTTCTTGATGACATAATTTTATTTTTATGATTATACTTTTCAGGTATGAATCTGAAAGATAACAAAAATATGTTTTCTTTAAAGCTAAAACGTTACAATTATCATCATTTTCACACACTTATGCAGCATATTTCTTCCAACATCAAAACACCCACTGAATACATCAATACTCTATATTTGCAAACACTCGTATTTTACACATATTGGTGCTGAAAAATATTAAAACAAAAATGAAACAAATAAGATTTCACATGCGTAGTAAAAAGGAAAACCATAAAAAAATAGTGGAGTATGGAGGAAATGCTATGGTTTTACGCAAGATCGATATTAATTATATATCCATCATTTCTTTTAATAATCAGAATCATATTTAAAAAGTCAATTCTGGCCCGAATAGGTTATATAATGGTTACCGCTGTTATATTAGCAACACTTGCAACATCCACAATAGAGCATCTGGGATGGCATAAAGCAATAGGCATACCTATCAGAATTACAGTTATCATAGCTGCGCTATATACGCTAAAAAATGAGATTAAAATTTTAAAGGACATCAGTAACTCATTACAGGAGATTGCTGATTTCGACCTCTCGGTGAAAGTCAATGATGAATACCTGAAACGCAAAGATGAATTCGGGCTTCTGGCTTCATCATTACACAAAATGGCAACAAAACTAAAAGGCATAGTGCACAAAATTCAAATAAACTCAAAACAATTGTCTTACACCAGTGAGCAGTTATCGTCGGCATCTCAGCAGATTTCCCAAGGAGCAACAGAGCAGGCCAGCACCACTGAAGAAATTTCTTCATCCATAGAAGAACTTATAGCAACAATTGAGTCAAACACAGATAAAGCGCGCCATACAAATGAACTTTCCTCGAAATCGGCCCAAATGGTTAATGATGCTTATGAGATTTTCAAGAAAACTATTTTATCGATAAATGAAATTGCAGGCAAGGTTAAAATAATTGCAGACATAAGTCAGAAAACCAACATGCTTGCACTTAATGCGGCTGTTGAAGCTGCCCGGGCCGGACATGAAGGAAAAGGTTTTGCTGTTGTTGCTAACGAAGTGAAAAAACTGGCCGATAACAGTAAACAAGCCTTATCGTCAATTGAAAAGATTACAAACTCAAGCCTTGAGGTCTCTCATATTGCAGAAGATAAATTCAAAAATACAGTTCCTGGCATTTTAAAAAGTGCAGAGCTTGTTAAAGATATAGCTGAAGCAAGCAGTGAACAGTTAAGTGGTGCGGAATTAATCAACAGTGCCATACAGCAACTAACTCAGGTAACAAATCAAAATTCTGTTTCTGCTGAAGAAATGTCGGCCACATCAGAAGAGCTGGCAACCAGGGCTCAGGAAATGAACAACATAATTTCAACATTCAAAGTGGATAAAAACTGAAAAGCCGGACTGGAATAATAAAAAATCCCGTCTGGATATTTTATCCGACGGGATTTTCTGTGCCCGGAACAGGACTCGAACCTGCACGTCATTGCTGACACTGGTCCCTGAAACCAGCGCGTCTACCAATTTCGCCATCCGGGCTTCAGAGCAATTTCCAATTGCGTGTGCAAATATAATAATTTATACTGTTTCGCAAATCAAAAAAAACAAAAAAGCTGCTTGTGTAAAATTAATATCATTTTATGTTACGACATGCTGCAACTCCCATAAAAACACAATCACCGTATGACATATACAGAAAACATCAATTAAAAACCAGCCACATACACGTTACATTGCAATAGTACTTTTCTACAATATCTATAATTCCCGGATTTTAATATTCCGGAACTGCGTAAGTCCGCCATGATCCTGAAGTCCTATGCCTCCATCTTCTGAAGCAGCCCAGGTATCAACACCTTTCCATTTGCTTTTAGCTCTGCGTTCTTTCCAGTCTGCACTGTTCATTTCACAATCAACAACTTTTTTACCATTAAGCCAGTGTTCTATATGATTACCTTTAACAATAATTCTGGTCACATTCCACTCACCAACCGGTTTTACGGCATGAATTGCCGGAGGATACATTCCGTAGAGCGCCCCCGAATACTGATATTCATGTAATTTACCCGGCCATCCTTCTCCGTCGATAAGCTGATACTCTATTCCCGATTTGTAAATGCGGTCAGCTACCCCGTCTTTTGCATGATAAAAAATTCCGCTGTTACTTTTGGGGTTTATCTTCCATTCCAAATAAAGTTCAAAATCCTTAAAATCCTGGCGTTTAGTAATTATATCGCCACCATGGTCACTACCCACACCGGAATTCCTCAACACACCATCCTTAACGCTCCATCCTGTAACCTCTGCACCATTATACTTTTTCCAGCCATCAAGATTGATACCGTTAAAAAGAAGAATCCAGCCTTCATCTTTCTCTTTTTTTGTCAGGGTATTAAGATTTTGTGAACCGGCTGCAAATGTCGTAAATAAAACTGTGATTAAAGAAAGTGTGAATTTTCTCATTTTATAATAGGATTATAATTCTAAAATTTATTTATTTGGGTTTATAACCGGTAAAGGCGGAGCATCAACAGCTGTATTTTCAGGCACCTCATCATGAAACGGCACCCCTCCGTTTTTCTCACGAAGAAACTTAAGCGCTTTTACCGGACCATACCACAAACTGACAAGGTTACCTGAACATCCCCTGTCAGCATTCATCGAAGCATAAAGATCGATGTATTGTTCAAGAATTGCCAGAGCCTCATTTGAGATACGCACGTAATCTTTCTGCACGGCATCAGTAAGCCCATTCTTTACATCAAACTGTTTAAGCTCCCTTGCTTTTATAAAAGCTTTCAGATAAAGTATGGTAGTACTTACCCTGTTATCGAGAAATGCAACAAGCTCTTTGCCCTCATCTCTTTCTATGGTATTTACGCAACGTTTAAAATCATCGCGAACTTTCACGTAACCGTTTATCGTTTCCCTTAGACGGTCGGCATCATATCGGGCAACAGTATTTCCGTTACGCCATCTGCCAACCCAGCAGAAACCTATTCCACTCACCTTTTTCATCGACAGCAGGTCGGCATCATTAAGAGCAACCATTGCGGAAGCAAATGCGGCGTGATCCCCGATACCATATACGGATGCATATTTTTTGTAAAACCGAACAGGATTAACCGGACCAAACAATGCCGACTCTGCGGCATACCGTGCTGTAACTTTATTTTCGGCCGTACGCCAATGATTATATAATATTGCATTGGCCCTTCCTCCTGGAGTTTTCTCCATTGCCTGTTTTACAATGCTTTGTATCCCGCTTATGCCGTTCTGCTGAAGAAACATCATTCCGTCAAACTCAATCCATGAATATATCATTGAATGAGACCAGTCTTCGGGTGTTATTACAGACAATGCGGTATTTTTCCGCACTCTGTCGCTATGATGCCCAGGCATCAAAGACACTTCTGTTTCAGGAAGCATTTTACGAGCCAGATAAAATGCAGGTTTTGCATACTCAGGTATTACCACATAAATCCCGACTTTAAGCGAAATATTATCCGGAACTATATTTTCTTTTTTCAAATACTTTATCAACTCAACAGTATGACCTACCTGACCGTAAATATATGCCAGATCACCCTGTTCGTCTTTTACCGGTTTAATTACTATTGTGTCTTTCAGATAATCTTTACCGAAATGTTCTGAAATTACTTTCTCAGTATTTGAACGGGTTGTACGCGGTCCCCAGCCTCCTGCTTCTTCGGTAATAAATTCGAGGGCATCTATCATCGGATACTCTTTAAGCACAGCTTTCACCGTTTCAACTGACCGGCTCAGGTCGGTTGTCATATTCCTGGGCTCAAAAGAGAACTGAACTTTCATGCCTGTTTTTTTTGCCTCTTTAATAACATTTTCAAGCCACTTTACTGCCATTTTACTGCGTTTGGGAATATCTTCAAAATATGGTTCTATTTCAGGAATACAGTAATACTTCTTATTTACAGCAATATCTTTTATCGGCTTGTAATCGGGTACGGGATGAACATCACCGTAAAAAAAGTGTCCGGCATATTCTATTGTGTCTTTCCTTTTTACCTCATACCACTGTCCGGGATAACTGTGAAAAACCATATAGTTAAAACGCATCCTTGACAGATTACGTATATATTTCTTCGCATCGTTCAGAGACCAGGCCGAAAGATCCATCGGAAAATTAATATGTTGCCGTATTCCCCGCTTTTTCACAGCAGGTATTATCTCTTCCTCATAATCACAAACTGCTTTCCAGTCAAATCTCCGCGGAGCAAGCGGACCGGTTATATCAAACAGATATCCGCCTTTTTCAAGAAAAGTATATGCTGCATATAAAGCATCGGAAGGTGTTTGTCCGGTAAGAGCGACATTCAATTCATCACCGTCAAGTTTCGACTCAATACTAAATGCCGCTTCTGGCATAGCAGTATCAACAAAAAACTCAACACTTACAGTATGAATTCCCTCTCTGCCGGCACCTTTCAGATAATCTTCACTCAAAAAGCCTTCAATTTCAGACATGGCATACGCCAATACTTCTTTCTCATTCACTCCGGAAAACTTAAGCTGACTTTTTTCTTCCGTACATGATACTACTAATAAAGCAGTAAAAATTAAAACCCAACAACGGCGTATCCTTCCAAATGCAAAAAAACTCATCATTATTATTTTTAAAATATGATTTAAAGATTACTGAAAATAAAATCCAGTTTCATCCTGAAAAGATGGGCTCTGGTATTTCCGCCATATATACTGTGATTACGGTTAGGATATACAAACAGATCGAACTGCTTTCCGGCCTGAACCAGTCTGTCGATATATTCAGCACTATTCTGAAAATGAACATTATCATCAGCAGTACCATGTATAAGGAAAAGTCTGCCATGAAGGTTTTCAGCCAGATCAAGAGGGCTGTTTTCATCATATCCTTTCGGATTTTCCTGAGGTTTCCGCATATACCTCTCGGTATAAACGGTATCGTAATACCTCCAATTGGTAACAGGAGCTACAGCAATACCAATCTTGAACACATCCGATTTGCTAAGGCAAAGAGCCGACATGAAACCTCCGAAACTCCATCCGTAAATACCAATACGTGATGCATCAACATAATCAAGCGATCCAAGATATTTTGCAGCCTCAATCATATCATCCGACTCATACTTTCCGAGTTTCATATAAGTACATTTTCTGAATTCTTCTCCCCGGGCTCCCGTACCTCTCGGATCCACACTTACAACCACATAACCTTTTTCGGCAAGTAACTGCTCCCAGCCCACATTCCAGCTGTCTCTTACCGTTTGTGAGTTAGGCCCGGAATATTGAGTAATAAGCACCGGATATTTTTTAGACGGGTCAAAATCAAGAGGTTTTACCATCCAGCCATTAAGTTCGGTTCCTTCTGAAGTTTTAAAAGTAAAGAACTCTTTCGGGCTGATACGATATTGCTTTACACGTTCTTTTAGTTTTGCATTATCCTCAAGCACTCTTATTTGCTTACCGTCATTTTTGTATAGCGCTACCACCTTAGGCGTGGTTGTATTCGAAAAGCTGTTTATAAAATATTTAAACCCTTTGCTGAAAGATGCACTGTTAGTTCCGTTTTCTGGTGTCAGACGTTTCTTCTTTTTACCATCGACACTTATCGAATACACATTTCTCCGCAATGGTGACGTTTCTGCACTTTGATAATAGAACATCTTCTTTTTAGGCTCATAACCATAAAAATCGGTCACATCCCAGTTGCCCTTTGTTACCTGTGCTACCTTTTTACCTGCCATTGTATACAGATAAATGTGATTCCATCCGTCCATTTCACCCACGTATATAAAATATTTTCCATCGGCTGTAAATTGCAGGTTGTCAAGTACACTTTCATCTACATAATACTCATTCCTGTCGGTAAATACTGTCCTGCAAACCGTTGATGCCGTATTTGCCACAATCAGATCCAACTGATTCTGATGACGGTTAAGTTTAATGATACCCAGACGTTCCGGTTGCATGGCCCACCTTATTCGCGGAATATAGATATCGGTCTCGTTTCCCGTATCCATTTTTTTTGTAGTACGGTTTTTCACATTGAAAACATGAACACTGACCGCCGAATTGTCTTCACCTGCTTTCGGGTATTTATACTTGTATTGTCCGGGATACAACGAATATTCAGTCATTTTAGGATGCGATGCCTCGTAAAGAGGAAATGAATACTCCTTTACTTTCGATTCATCAAATTTAATATATGCAATTTCTTTACTGTCAGGCGACCATTCGTAGGCTTTATTAAAACTGAATTCTTCTTCATAAACCCAGTCCGGGATTCCGTTCAATATTTTATTTTTTTTCCCGTCTTTTGTAATTGCACTTACAGTGTTAAAACGAAGTTTCTTAAGATATATATTGTTGTTTTTCACAAAAGCCACCTTATCTCCGTCGGGAGAAAAGCTTGCCACCATCTGTCCTCCTCCTTCCATTAATTCCGATATCTCTTTCCTGGCAATATCTATCACATAATAGTCGGCAGTGAACGAGTGGCGGTAAATACCTTTGCGGTTTGTATATACCAGCACCATCGTTTCGCCATTATTGAATTCATATCCCTGAATACTTTCTATCGGACACTCTTTTAACTCTTCAAGATCAACTATGGTTCCGGTTTCCTTACCTGTGGCATATTCATATTTCACAATTCTCGAGCCATTCTCAAGTGTTGTGTAATGCAATCCGTCGTTCATTGATTTCAAACCGTTAACTCCTTTTGAAAAGAAGCTGTAATTACGAAAGATATCATCGAACGATATATTCTTTTTGTTTTCCTGTGCTAAACCTGCAAAAGGGAAAACCACCAATAAAAAGACTAAAACTTTACGATTCATTTATTACTTATTTTAAATTATTTTATTTCAAAACTAACATTTTTATTCTGCTTTTCAGAAGATGTAATTAATACAAGTGACGTTTAATTTTTTTTACCAGAAAACATCCAACTTTAATATTTGACAATTTACCCATGCAAATAAAAGCATTTATTAAACATTTACCGATACAGTAAAAGTACAACTTATACATACATTTGTAAATAAGATTCCACATATGTTTAAAACATCTGAAATCACACTTCATACCATATCTTTTATTTATTATTTAAAGGTAAAATACCGGCAGATGTATGTTACTAAAAAACAATACCGATTTTCCCCACACATTATCACCTATTTAATCTCTTTTCCTTATCTTTGCACTTCTGAAATTCAAGAAAAAAAGCAAATGATAAAAATTACATTCCCCGACGGTTCTGTACGTGAGTATGAAAAAGGGGTAACAGGATACGATATAGCAAAAAGCATTAGTCCGCGACTGGCAAAAGAAGTATTGTCAGTTACCGTAAATGATGAACTTTGGGACATTATGCGTCCCATTAACGAAGATGCATCGATTAAACTTCACAAATGGGATGATGAAGAAGGCAAACATGCATTCTGGCACTCCTCGGCACACCTTTTGGCCGAAGCTTTAGAAGCACTTTATCCCGGAATTAAGTTTGGTATAGGACCTGCTATTGAAAACGGTTTTTATTACGATGTTGAGCCTCCCGAAGGTGTCGTCATAAAGGACAGCGATTTACCTAAGATAGAGAAAAAGATGAAAGAGCTGGCTTCTCAGAAAAACGAGTATATAAGAAAAGACATCTCTAAAGCTGATGCTCTGAATTTTTTCAAACAAAAAAACGACGAATACAAACTCGAACTTATAAACGACCTTGAAGACGGGACAATCACACTTTACGAGCAGGGTAATTTCACCGACCTCTGCCGCGGCCCCCACCTGCCGTCCACTGCTCCCATAAAAGCAGTTAAGCTTCTTAATGTTGCCGGAGCATACTGGCGAGGAGATGAGACACGCAAACAGCTTACACGTATTTACGGTATTTCATTCCCTAAACAAAAGATGCTTGAAGAGTACCTTGTGCTACTTGAAGAAGCAAAAAAACGTGATCACCGTAAAATAGGCAAAGAACTTGAACTGTTCACTTTTTCACAAAAAGTAGGACAAGGACTTCCACTATGGCTGCCACAGGGTGCCAGGTTACGCGAACGCCTTGAGAATTTTCTGAAAAAAGTTCAGGTTAAATATGGTTACGAACCTGTAATCACACCACATATCGGAAACAAAGAGTTGTATGTAACTTCAGGTCACTATGCCAAGTATGGTCAAGATTCGTTCCAGCCGATACACACACCTGCCGAAGGCGAAGAATTCCTGCTGAAACCTATGAATTGTCCACATCACTGTGAGATTTACAGATTCAAGCCACGATCATACAAAGACCTTCCTGTCCGGCTGGCTGAATTCGGAACTGTATATCGTTACGAACAGAGCGGAGAACTTCACGGATTAACAAGAGTACGCGGATTCACTCAGGACGATGCACATATCTTCTGCCGCCCCGACCAGCTTAAAGATGAATTCAAAAAAGTAATAGATATAATTTTTTACATATTCAAAACGCTTAATTTCAACGACTACACAGCACAGATTTCTTTAAGGGATCAGGAGGATCACTCCAAATATATCGGATCGGAAGAAAACTGGGATAAAGCTGAACAGGCTATTATTGAGGCATGTGAAGAAAAAGGACTAAATACGGTGATAGAGTACGGGGAAGCTGCATTTTACGGTCCCAAACTTGATTTCATGATAAAAGACGCCCTGGGACGAAAATGGCAACTCGGAACAATTCAGGTTGATTACAATCTTCCCGAACGTTTCGACCTCGAATATATTGGTGCCGACGATCAGAAACACCGTCCGGTTATGATTCATCGTGCCCCATTCGGAAGCATGGAACGTTTTGTTGCTGTATTAATTGAACATACTGCCGGAAAGTTTCCGCTGTGGCTGACCCCTAACCAGGCCGTGATTCTTCCGATTAGTAAAAAATATAACGATTACGCAAAAAAAGTTTTAAATTTCCTGAATAATTCCGATATTCGCGCCGTCTTAGATGACCGTAACGAAAAAATAGGTAAAAAGATAAGGGATAACGAGTTAAAACGAATTCCGTTTCTTTTGATAGTAGGAGAAAAAGAGGCTGAGGCAGAACAAGTTGCGGTACGCAAACAAGGCGAAGGCGATAAAGGAGTTATGTCTTTGCAGGAATTTGTTAACTTTGTAAACGAGGAAGTGGAAAAATCACTATCCGAGATTAAATAAAAATAAATATTAACTAAATTAAGGAGGACTTAACAATAAGAAAACCTAGCAGACGACCCATGAGGGTCACAAAGCAAGAGCCAAGTCACAGGATTAACGAAAAAATCCGTGTACCTAAAGTGCGACTGGTTGGAGACAACATTGAAAATCCCGGTATAGTACCGACAGCAGAAGCACTAAAACTGGCTGATAGCATGGATCTTGACCTGGTTGAGATTTCTCCCAATGCAGATCCACCGGTATGTAAAATAATTGATTATCAAAAGTTCCTGTATCAACAAAAGAAAAAACAAAAGGAACTTAAGCAGAAATCAGTTAAAGTGGTAGTTAAGGAAATCCGTTTCGGACCTAACACAGACGACCACGATTATCAGTTTAAGCTGCGTCATGCAGAGAAATTTCTAAAAGACGGAGCCAAGGTTAAGGCCTATGTTTTCTTTAAAGGACGAACCATACTGTTCAAGGAAAAAGGCGAGATATTGCTACTGAGATTTGCTCAGGACCTTGAAGAGGTTGGAAAAGTTGAACAGTTGCCTAAAATGGAAGGGAAAAGGATGATTATGTTTCTTGCCCCTAAAACAACTAAAAAATCGACATAACGGATTTTTTAATTTTAACTTAATATATATACAATGCCAAAGATGAAAACGAATTCCGGTGCCAAAAAGAGGTTTACCATCACCGGAAGTGGAAAGATTAAGAGGAAGCACGCTTTTAAGAGTCACATTCTGACTAAAAAAACTAAAAAGCAAAAGCGTAACCTAACTTACTTCACAACAGTAAGCAAAGCGGATGAAAAAAACATCAAGCTGTTGCTTAACATGAAGTAAGAAAAAATTAATGTAAAACCTGAATGAATTAGCCGCAAAGATCCTGTAGAGACAGGGCGCTAACCATTCGTAAAAAGTAAAAAAATGCCAAGATCAGTAAACGCAGTAGCGTCAAGGGAAAGACGCAGAAGAGTGCTAAAGCACACCAAAGGTTACTTTGGAAGAAGAAAGAATGTATGGACGGTAGCCAAAAATGCATACGAAAAAGGATTACAGTATGCTTACCGTGACAGAAAGAAGAAAAAGAGTAATTTCAGAGCATTGTGGATTCAAAGAATCAATGCTGCTGCACGTCTCGAAGGAGTATCATACAGCCAGTTAATGGGACAGTTGCATAAGCAGAACATTGAAATCAACCGTAAGGTTCTGGCCGACCTCGCCATGAATCATCCGGAAGCTTTTAAAGCTGTTGTAAAAAAAGCAATGGGAAAATAAAAGTTAAAAGTATAATCTGAAAAGGGAAGTGTAATGCTTCCCTTTTTTATTTCCTTATTCTTCAGTACTTTTTCGGTTACATGATTTAGCACTTTAAAACTAGATTAGTGTGTTTGTAACATAGGATTAAAGGAAATTCTGCTTATTTTTGCAACTGTTGTTTTTAGATTTAACATTTAAATCCGGATTGGCCATCATGAAGCTATAAATGAGCTTAAGAACAGGCTACGTACATGTTGATATTTTCTCGTCGGAGATATGACATTTACAGAACGAAAGACAGTATATGAATCTTATATTTCACAAACAATGAACTATTCCGGAGAACATTACAGGACACAGCTCTTTTTATTAAACTCAGAATTTAAGTCTGCAATTCAACTATTTCAATAACAACAAATTATTAAATCAGGACAAAAACCAATAAACAAAACGCTCAGGACAAGCAATATTATTAAAAGATTCAAGATATGAAAATAGCATTAATAGGATACGGCAAAATGGGCAAAGAGATAGAAAAGGTTGCCATTGAACGTGGACACGAGATTGTAAGTCGCATCGACCTTCACACCAATGATAGTTTTTCTGACGAAAATTTTAAAAATGCCGATGTTGCCATTGAGTTCACCATGCCTGAATCAGCATACAATAATTATCTGAAGTGTTTTGAGAATAACATTCCCGTAGTTTCCGGAACCACTGGCTGGCTGGATAAACTTGACTCAATAAAACAAAAATGTGACAAAGAAGGACAAACATTCTTTTATGCCTCAAACTTCAGTGTGGGCGTAAACATTTTTTTTGAAATAAACAGACAACTGGCCCGGATTATGAATAAAATTGGCGATTATGATGTATCAATGGAAGAAGTTCACCATACTCAAAAACTTGATTCTCCCAGCGGAACAGCCATTACTCTTGCTGAAGACATAATTGAAAATATTGACAGAAAAACGAAATGGATAAACCAGCCGGCAAAAAGTCCGGAAGAACTTTCAATTATTTCAAAAAGAGAAGGAACAGTACCTGGAATTCACACTGTTAAGTATGATTCTGAAGTTGATGAGATTATTATTCATCACAGTGCCAAATCACGCAAAGGTTTCGCACTTGGAGCAGTTCTTGCTGCCGAATTCGCTAAAAACAATAAAGGTTTCCTCGGAATGCAGGATCTTTTAAAATTTTAACTGTCAAAACCATTCCATTACAAATAAAAACACATTAAACTCTGAAGTGGCTATGTGTTTAAATTAAACATAGAAAACAATGAAAGCATCACAAAGTTTAAAAGACGTATCAAAATCCACCTGGATAAAGTTGTCGATAGTTACAATACTATACATACTTTGGGTAATCTGGATAGGAAATTTCTGGTTGCTGCTTATATACCCTTTTATTTTTGACAGTTACACATTCAAGTTCATAAAATGGGGAGCATGGAAAGATACAAAACTGGCACAAAAACATAAAAAAGTCACAGAATGGATCGATGCTCTGTTTTTTGCTTTGGTTGCTGTTTATTTAATCAACATCTTTCTGTTTCAGAATTATAAAATCCCAACCAGTTCACTTGAGAAAACTTTGCTTGTAGGCGATCATCTTTTTGTCAGTAAAGTAAGCTACGGCCCCAGAATGCCCAACACACCACTTGCGTTTCCTCTTGTCCAGAACACATTTCCGGTCATTAATGTAAAATCATACCTTGACTGGCCTCACTGGGGATATCACCGCTTAAAAGGTTTTGGTGATGTACAGAGAAATGACATCGTGGTATTCAACTTTCCTGCCGGTGATACTGTATGCCTTAGAGTAACAAATCCGGACTATTATAATATCATCCTCAACAATGCCTTTGATTTTGCAGGCATGGTACGCCCGGAGGTTCCGGCTAAATATGCCACCTCACAATGGAGCAAAAACCAGTACATAATGAATAAAGGCCGTGAAATTGTAAAAAGCCGGAAAGACATTTTCGGTGATATAGTTTATCGCCCTGTAGACAGAAGAGATAATTATGTAAAGCGCTGTATAGCATTGCCGGGAGACATATTTGAAGTAAAACACAACCAGGTATACATAAACGGCAAAAAAGGCAATAACCCTGAAAAAATACAGTTCGTTTACCACATACAGACTGACGGAACGGTACTGAATGATCGTTTCTTTGAGAAGTTAGGCATTTCTGATGACGACAAAAGGTCCGGAAGTATGCCTCCGTATTATGCTCTTCCTTTAACAAAAGAGCAACTTGCAAGGATAAAGACATACAGCTTTATCAAGCAAATTACAATTCAGGATATTCCGGCAGACTCAACCGGCAACTCTGTATTCCCGTACAGTGCCGATTATCCCTGGAGCCGTGACAATTACGGTCCTCTGAAAATCCCGAAAAAAGGAGAAACAATTAACCTGAATATTAAAAACCTTGTTCTGTACGATCGCATTATCACTGCATACGAAGGAAACAAGCTTGAGGTTAAAGGTAATGACATATACATCAACGGTAAAAAAACAGGCAAGTACACATTTAAAATGAACTATTACTTTATGCTGGGTGATAACCGTCACAAATCGGCAGACTCCCGATACTGGGGCTTTGTCCCTGAAGATCATATTGTTGGTAAGCCTATACTTGTATGGCTCTCTCTGGATAAGGACAAAAGCTTCCTTAAAAGTATAAGATGGAACAGGTTCTTTAAAATAGTAGACAGAAATTAAACATAGAGATATTTAATGAGGATGTTCAGAAAGGATTAATGTCATGGCATTTCAAGGAACTGCATCTGAATGACAGGCCTACGGGATAAGGGCTTTCTGAGCATCCTCTTAAAATTTGTTTTATGCCTTCCGGTATCCGACAATATATTATAACCGTTTTACTCTTAACAGTTATTGCCTTTTCTGTATGGAGCAAAAACATATACAGCTTTATTTTTCTTACGGCAATTCTGTCGGTTTTTTATATTGATAAAACATACTTTACTATAAAAAACCATATATCAAAACAATCTGATAAAACAAAAAATTATACAGAATGGTTTATTGCTGTAGTAGCAGGCACTCTTTTAACAATCACTTTTAACACATATATAGCAGGATTTTACAAAGTAAAATCAATATCAATGCAACCAGAATACAAGACAGGAGATGTGGTTTTGGTCGATAAACTGAGAGCCGGGCCATCAGTACATATAAACGATGTAAACAGATTCAGACGACTAAAAGGCTTCGGTGAGTTAAAAAGATATGATGTCATTGTTTTTCATTTTCCCGAAGGTGATACGGTTCTTAAAAACCGAACAAAAGACAATTATTACTACCTGAAAAGACAATATCGCAATAAGTCATTCATCAATAACGATGAATTTAAAGATGTTGTTTTTAAGCCGGTATCGAAAAGAACCAGATACATTAAGCGGCTTATAGCTCTTCCGGGCGATACTCTTATTTTCAGAGAAGGAGAAGGTGTGGTAAACGGAAAAGACCTTCCTCCCTTACCCACAGAGTTACAAAGATACATTATAAAAAAAGACATCAGTCAGGGTAAAAGAGAAGTAATACTGAATTACGCAAGAGATCAGTTTTCGAAGAACGGCCGTATAATTGTAGAATTAAGCAGACAAGACATTGAAAAAAACGGATTTTCAAACCTGATAAAAAAAGATGTTTTGCCTTTGAATCTGCCTGATCAGAATATTTTCCCCTTTTCGTTGTCATTTTTCTGGAATAAAGACAACTTTGGCCCTATTGTCATTCCTGTAAAAGGCCAGACAGTGAAACTGACTTTGTCGAACCTGCCTCTCTATTCCAGAATTATTTCCGCCTACGAAGAAAACAAACTTGAAATAAAAGATAATAAAATATTCATAAACGGAAAGCAGGCCGGAACATACACTTTTAAAATGAATTACTATTGGGTAATGGGTGACAACCGGCCTCACTCCTTCGACAGCAGATACTGGGGGTTTGTCCCCGACAACCATATAATAGGCATCGTGGATAAAAAACTTTATAATAGCAATTAAGTTCATTTTATCTACATATATGCAATAATATTTTACTTGCATAATTCAGTATAAATAGTGTAATTAGTATTCTAAAAATTAAATACTATGAAAACTTCATTCTGGTTTTTTATAATTGTTGCCGTATTACTTGTAACATTCTCAGTACAAAACTCATCAGCCACAGAGATAAGTTTTCTTATGTGGACAGTACAAATATCAAAAGCCGTATTGATAATTGCCACATTTCTCATAGGTCTGGTCACTGGTGCCCTGTATGGTTATTTCAGTCGTAAACCTGCCAAAGCAGGTAAAGAACAAGAGAAAGAATCCGTGGAAACAACTGCACAAGAAGACGAAGAAGTTTCTGTCAAATCAGAGTAAAAAGACATAAGACACTACTGATGTGGAAGATATACTTAAAAGTTTTTTTATCATATGCAATAATCTTCGGCCTTTTAATGTCGGGATGGGAGTACTATGATAAAGGAGAAGTAATTGTCTGGAAACAGATACTTCAGGCCGTATTCTTTGGAGCAGCAATGTCGTATGCCAATATCACAGCATTAAAGAGAGCCCAAAATATCAGTGAGAAGAAAGAATCTGACAATAAAAAACAATGAGCAATTCAACGGTTGTTTTACCCAGCCTGTACTATGGTCCTGTTCAGGCATATGCACATCTAATAAAAGCTGAAAAAGCTATCATTGAGATAAACGATCACTATTCAAGGCGAACTTATCGTAACCGAACAACGATACTTGCTGCTCACGGTCCAATGGACCTCACTATACCTGTTATTAAACCTAAAGGAAAAACAAAGACAAAAGAAATAAAAATAAGTTATGACATTAACTGGCAGAAAAATCACTGGAAATCTATAGAATCGGCATACAATAATTCACCTTTTTTCGAATATTACAAGTTTGACCTTGAGCCTGTTTATAACAATAAATGGGAACACCTTGCCGGTCTAAATAAAAACCTATTAACACTTGTGCTTGAAATGCTTGAGGTGGATATTAATGTAGAATATTCAGAAAATTATATTGATAAGACTATTGATGAAGATACTGACCTCCGGGATATTATATATCCATCAAAAAACAAAAAAGAATCTGATTTTCTAAATAAACTTCCTCCATACAAACAGGTGTTTTCTGAAAACATGAATTTTGTTCCCAATATGAGTATCCTTGATCTTATATTCAATAAAGGACCTGAATCGTACTCTTATTTAGAAAGTATTCCTTAGTGTTTTTTAATGTACTTCAATGCATCATTGATTATATTGCTGTGATCAAAAGCCAGAGGTGGCAGATCGTTAACCGGGAACCATCTCGCATCAGTTGCATCATCAGCCCCCTTAACGTTTTTTAGTCCGTCAATCATCCCGACAAAAGCAACACTTATCGTCCGGTGGCGCGGGTCTCGTCCAATTGCACCGTATGTATGAAACTGTTTTAGTTCCACATCTGTTAATCCGGTTTCCTCCTGTAACTCCCTCTTCACTCCATCATCCAGCTCCTCATCAATATCCAGGAATCCGCCAGGCAAAGCCCACATCCCCTGAAAAGGAGGCCTGCCGCGTTTTATCAGCAAAACATAAAGGTTATCATCTTCTTTAGCAAACACAACTGCATCAGTTGTCACGGCGGGTCGGGGATATTTATAGGTGTACATATTTTTATCCAGAAAATTTATTCTTAGAGTACCGGTAATTACCGGAAATACAAGGCAGGTTCTGTTATTCTATTCTTCTAATAACCCTGAGCTTATGAGAATAAGTATTTTTCTCCATATTGAAAATCCCGATATGATCGAGTTTATCGATACGTACCGAACCTGAAGCATGAATTATCTTTCCACCTCCTAGACATATTCCCACATGAGTTATCTCTCCTTCGTCATTATCAAAGAATGCCAAATCTCCGGCAGAAGCTTCCTCTACAAAACTTACGGTAATACCAAGTTCAACCTGCTGAGACGCATCACGAGGCAAATCATTTCCTGCTATACGGTGAACGACCTGCGTAAAACCAGAACAATCAATACCCATGAAAGTCTTACCGCCCCATAAATACGGAGCATTGATATAGGCCATTGCAATATCATCAAAAGATTGTTTTTTATTGTTTGCAGGATTGTAACCTGAAGCAAGATAAAACTCATTTTTTCCTATAACAAAAGAGTTCATATCTTCTCCGTTAAAAACCACTGCACTACCACCCGGTATAATCTGTTTTTGTTTTTCCGGTTCCCTGACAATCTCGGCATAAGGACCGGGCACAATCCATTTATCACTTTTGCGCCATAGCTCAACCTCTGTGTCAGATAACACAACATAAAGCTTCTTATCAATCCAACCGGTATAACCGTCAAGATCACACTTTATCTGAAGCCAGTTCCCCTCTTCCGATAAAATCTCATATGAATCGCCAAAAAGCAACTGGCTTACCATTTCTGATCGCTCAGATGGCTCAACACGAATAGGAATTAAAGTATATGTACAAACTGACGCGGCCATAATCTATCTGTTTTCGCCCGCAATTTATAACATTTGTTTGTAAGAAAACTAAAGTAACTACTAAAAATATTGAAAAAATACGGCTCTTTATATTAATTTAGTTCCTTGAAACATTTTCATATAAGCACAAAACTATGGCAGACTGGTTTTTAAAATCGTGGAAAAAATATTACACCGCAACTTATCGAATACTGATTTTTATTGTCGCAATAACGATTGTAACATATCTTTTGCCCAAAACAGGCAAGTTTCAGTACGAGTATACGAAAGGCCGTCCCTGGATGCATGCACCACTGATTGCTCCTTTTGATTTCCCCATTTACAAAAGCCAGGCAGAACTGGTAAAAGAGAAGGATAGCCTATTAAATTCATTCAGGCCATATTTTGTCCTCGACACTACAATTCAGGAAAAAGAGATTAACAGTTTTTCCGAAGCTTTTGACCGTTCACTCGAAAGTTTACAGGATCAGTTTCCTACACTTTACAGAAAAAGATACAACAATAAATATTACTCCGACATAATTAAAGAAAGCATAACAGAAAATCTAAAGAAGGTATACAATACCGGAATTATATCTCTTCCTGAAGAATATCAGAATGTACCTCCTACATTCGAGCTGTACCTCATAAAAGGAAATCTGGCAGAACCTTACGGCTTAACTGAGTTTTACACGCAAAAAGAAGCTTACCAGGCCGTTACGATTAACACGCTTAATAACCTGGGAAACCTGAATGCCAGCCTTTTTAAAGAAGCTCAAACATTTCTTTCTGATCTTCAGTTAAACAGATTCATAAAACCCAACATTACAATAGATACAGAAAGAACTGAATTTGAAAAACAAAATCTGCTAAAGAATATTTCATTAACAAGCGGAAAAGTTCTTGCCGGACAAAAAATAATTGACACCGGTGAGATTATTGATGCTAATACAGAAAAAATACTTGACTCATTAAAGAAGGAATATGAAGCACGTCTTGGCTCCACAACGGGGTATTATCTTATAATTCTGGCCCAGACCCTGATTATCACACTGTTTTTTATAATAATATTCTTATTCCTTTACTATTTCAGAAAAGATGTATACGAAAGTCTTCTTTCTATCTCTTTCACGTTAATGATGGTTGTTTTTATGGTATCACTCGCTGCTAGCATACAAACGTTCAGCAAGCTGCCTCTTTTTATAATCCCATTTACAATATTACCCATAATTATCAGAATATTCTTTGACTCCCGCCTTGCATTCTTTCTATTTATCATAACAATACTTATTTCAGCCTTCTTTGCCGATAATAGTTTCCTCTTTGTTTTATTGCAGATTCCGGCCGGATTGATAGCTATTATCAGCCTGTTCAGAATGGTAAGAAGAAGTCAGCTTGTAAGAACTGCATTCTTTATTTTTCTGACATATTCATTATTTTATGCAGCAATCTCGCTATGGCAGGAAGGTGATATCAATAAGATCAACTTTATGGTTTTCGGACAATTTGCCATAAATGCAGCTTTGATATTACTGGCTTATCCTTTAATTGACATATTCGAACGTACTTTCCGCTTCCTTTCCGATGTAACACTAATGGAGCTCTCAGATACCAATCATCCTCTTTTAAGGATGCTTGCAGAAAAAGCGCCAGGTACTTTCCAACATTCAATACAGGTAGCCAATCTGGCCCAGGAGGTAGCGTATAAAACCAATGCTAATCCGATGTTAATCAGAGCCGGTGCCATGTATCATGATATTGGTAAAACAGAATCTCCAATATTTTTTACTGAAAATCAGGCTGCCGGATTCAATCCTCATACAGAAATGGATTTTGAAGAGAGTGCAAAAATAATAATAGGCCATGTCGAGAAAGGCGTACAGCTTGCCCGTAAGGAGAAATTGCCTGAACAGATAATTGACTTTATCAGAACCCATCACGGCACTACCAAAACCAAGTTCTTTTTCAACTCATATGTAAATGAAAATCCTGAAGAGGAAGATCCAAGTGCAATGTTTACTTATCCCGGCCCTACACCTTTCACCAAGGAAACTGCCATATTAATGATGGCTGATTCTATTGAGGCTGCATCAAAAAGCATGAAAAGCTACACAGACGAAGACATTGACAAATTGGTTGAAAACATAATTGACACACAATTAAAAGAAGGTCAGTTTGTTAATGCACCCATAACATTTAAAGAGATAACCCAGGCAAAAGAGGTATTTAAAAATAAACTGAAAAACATCTACCATGCCAGAATTGCTTATCCAAAACTAAAAAAGAAAAAAAAGAAAGAATCGAAAGAGAAGAGTAAGGAAAATAAATAAAAAATGGCTATAAAAACCCACAATACAAAATTCAACTCAACTCGGAACACAATGAGTAAACAACGGAATATCAGCGCCTTCGCAATAACCGCGGGCAACCTGCCCCGATTATTTCGGAGAAAAACCCTGCCTGGGAAATCCATTCAGAAAAGCCCGCCTGATCAACACAGGCTGGCAAGCTTCATATCGTAAATCAGGATTTGGAATAACGATTAATATCTATTTAAATTCAGCATTTTAGAAAATTCCGCAATTGGTATTAGTGTAAGCAGCAGGAACTTGGCAACATCCCAGAAACGTGTGTAAAACAGGCTGACTTTACTTCATCAGATATGGCAACTACCTGACAATATTCACATTAATTCAGCCTGTTCTGTGCCCCTTATAGCTTTTATTTTTTAAATACGGAGATTGCCTTGCTCAATCTGTCTGATAAATTCTCTAATACTCTCACAGCCTGCAATATCTCCTCAGAATTTGCGGCATTTCGCTGAGTTACATTGTTCAATTGCTGTAATGCATTATTAATCTGTTCCACTCCCGACAACTGCTCCATTGATGCAACACTTATTTCCTGAACAAGTTCTGCAGTTTTCTCAATCTCAGGAGATATTTGTCCGAGTTTTTCCACAGACACCTCGGAAGACTCCAGCGTATGAGACGAAACTTTATTGATTTCAGCAGCTGCCTGCTGACTTCTTTCGGCCAGTTTTCGCACCTCGGAAGCCACTACTGCAAACCCCCGTCCTTCCTGTCCTGCTCTGGCTGCCTCCACAGCTGCATTCAGAGCCAGCAGATTAGTCTGAAATGCGATATCGCCTATTACCGACACCTTAGATGTTATTTCTTCGAGATACTTGGCCGCAACTTTAGAAAGCTCATTTGTCTCTTTTAACCCTTTGGAGGCATTCTGTG
>JAADEM010000145.1 GCA_013153405.1 Chlorobiota bacterium | reverse complement strand
AAATCAATCAGTATAACAGATAAAAGAAGTGCATTTAATTTCAGAAATTACATGAAATATGCAGCTGTTTTTATGCTAGGTATGCTCATACCCACGATTATTATTGGATATAAAATTATTAAACGTGAAAATTTATTAAGTCAGATTATTGAAGTTCCCTACGGAGCTAAATCAAATATTATACTTCCCGACGGTACCGAAATAATACTTAATGCAGGAAGTAGTCTCAGCTATAACGCTGATTTTGGAATAAAAGACAGAAAAGTAAATCTCGCAGGTGAAGCCTATTTCAAAGTTGCCAAAAACAAGGGCAAAAAGTTTCTTGTAAAAACAAGAGATTTGACAATAAAAGCATACGGTACTGAATTCAACGTAAAATGCTATAATGAAGATAAATCGACAGAAGCAACTCTTGTAGAAGGAACAATCGGAGTACGGCTCAATAACAGAAAAAATAAAGAATATCTATTAAAGCCAGGGCAACAACTGAAATACAGTTTCTCGGACAATAATAAAAACAAAGGAAACCTTATTATTTTAAAAAACATTGACACACGGTTTTACACATCGTGGATACACGATATAATTCAGGTCAAAAGCATTTCATTAAAAGCTCTTGCCATGAAACTCGAAAGAAAATATAATGTTAAAATTCATATCGAGAACAAGGAACTTGAAAACCTGAAATTTACAGGTATACTTAAAAATGAAACAATAGAACAAATATTACAAGCATTAAAATTATCTGCATCTATAAATTACAAAATAGATAACAGAGAAATATGGTTATATAAAAAAATCAGAAATCAGTAAAATTAATTAATTAAACTTAAAACATGAAAACCAGCCAGTGTTACTCCCCTCACGGGCGAAACAATGCAGTAAGCTTCGTTTGGCTCCGATATGCTTTTATCTTTGTAATTTTAGTTTTTTCGGTCTCATCTACTGTTTATGCACAGGAAGGCAACTCATTACCTGTAAAAGAATGGTTTAAAATTATTCAGGATAAAACGGGTTATCGTTTCTTTTATAACGACGATATGAAAGGCCTCGATAAACAGATTGTTTTAGAGGGAAAAATTAAAGAGATAAAACCTGTAATTAGCGAATTAAAGAGAAAAACACCTTTCGATTATAAAATAACATCTGACAACCTGATTGTTGTTGTGCCTGTCAATTCTCAGAAAAAACCTGTTACTGTTACCGGACAGGTAACTACACCGGATGATCCTAAAGGCCTGCCGGGGGTTAATGTTTATATTAAAGGTACCACAACCGGGACTATAACTGATATTAACGGTAATTACTCTATTGATGTTCCTGATAATAATGAGATACTTGTATTCTCATTTATCGGTTACGACAGCCAGGAAATACCCATAAACGGACGTTCCAGAATTAATGTGCAACTTAAAAGCGATTCTGAAACTCTCGACGAAATTGTAGTAACAGCTCTTAATATCGAAAGAAACAAAGAATCACTGGGATATTCCATTACTCAGGTAAATAATGAGGAAGTATCAACTGTTAAACAAACAAACCCTATAAACTCGCTTGCTGGTAAAGTTGCAGGGTTACAGATATCCAGTTCACCTACCGGTGTCGATGGCTCATCAAGAGTTGTATTGAGAGGAATATCGTCTCTTTCTCAAAGTAACCGCCCACTGATTGTTATTGATGGTGTTCCAGTAAGTGGAGGAACACATGGCGGCGCAAGCGAATGGGGAGGTACCGACCGCGGTGATGACCTTTCTGATATTAATCCGGAAGATATTGAAACAATGAGCGTACTTAAAGGTGCGGGAGCAGCTGCCATATACGGTTCACAGGGAGCCAACGGTGTTATTCTTATAACTACCAAAAAAGGAAAAAAACGAAAAGGTCTTGGGATATCTGTAAATTCAAACTTTATGACCAGTACACCAATGGTTTATCCTGATTTGCAAACAGAATATGGTCAGGGAGGCTTTGGTCGTTACCCTACTGATACTTATAATGGTATATCTGTTACTCCCGGTATGGATGCTATCAGAAATATGGAGCCTTGGATTTGGAGCTGGGGTTCTAAACTTGACGGCTCCCTTAAAGAAGACTGGCTTGGAAATATGGTTCCTTATGAAGCTCAGCCGAATTTTTATAAAGATTTTTATCAGACAGGAATAACCACAATTAACACCGTGGCCTTCGACGGAGGAAACGATAAAACCACTTTCAGAGCTTCATTAACACAACAAAACAGCAAAGGAATGTACCCTACCAACAAAATGGCAAAACAAAATTTTAACATTCATGGTACATCCCAGCTGAGTGACAAATTCAGTATTACGGCAAAGCTTACCTATATACACACTAAAGTTCATGACAGGCCTTACCTTGCCGAAGACCCTGCCAATGTTGCATGGGCATTAGGTGTTTTACCTCCAAACGTTCAGTTAAGCAGCCTAAAAGATAATATGTACAACAGTGAAGGTTATGAAAACTGGGCCTGGGACGGAACATCAGGCAACCCATACTGGGCATTGGAGAATAAAAGAAACTGGGATGAAAAAAACAGACTTCAGGGCTTATTGGTGATGAACATTGACTTTACTGATAAACTAAAGCTCATGTTGCGATCAGGGCTTGACACATACGGATTAAATTCAAATGAATACCTGGCCGAAGGTTGTTTTGCTTATAAGCCACTTGGAACAATGTCTGAAAGCCTGACAAATAACCTCAATATAAACTCTGATTTTCTGTTATCCTACAAAACTCCACTCGGGGAGGATTTCAACATAGGATTAAGCCTTGGTGGTCAGCACAGATACAGTTACTGGAAAGGTCTGAGCCAATGGGGATCAGACTGGAAAATTCCGGATTTTTATCACATAAGTAACCTTAACAGCTACGGAACAGGAGAATGGCACGGTACAAAAGAAGCTCTGTCTGTTTATACCCTTGGCGATATCTCTTTCAAAAATTATCTGTATACAGATTTCACGTTCCGTAACGACTGGTCGTCAACATTACCGATTGACAATAATGCATATCAGTTTTACTCAGGAAATATGAGTTTCCTGTTTACCGAAGCTTTCAACATACACTCTAATCTATTGTCAAAAGGTAAAGTAAGAGCATCGGTAGCAAGAGTCGGGAATGATACAGGACCTTTTAACACATATAATTATTACAGCGTGTCTCAAACTACTCTTCCCTATCCTATCGGAGGAATGAGCAGCCAGCTAACCTTTCCCGATTTTAAACCGGAAATAACTAATTCTTGGGAAGTCGGTACAAATCTAAAGCTATTAAACAACCGGATAGAAATTGATTTCACATATTATTCGGGAAAAACTCATAATCAGATATTAAGTGTTGAATTAGCTCCCTCGTCAGGATACAGCACACAAAAAGTTAATGCCGGTGAAGTGAAAAACTGGGGTTTTGAGAGTCTGATTTCGGCAAATCTTATTTCATCCAAGGATTTCAGATATGATATCTCACTTAACTTTTCAAGAAACCTGAATGAGGTAATATCACTTTCGAATGATGCCGAAAGCAGGGTTCTTCTTGAAGCTGTTTCAGGTTTTGCCAGAGTAGAACTGAGAGCAGGCGAAACATACGGTTCCATTTATGGATACGATTATAAAAGAAACGATAAAGGACAAAAGATTGTTACCGATCAGGGCATGGCTATCAAAGGAGAATACAAGAAACTCGGAGATATCAACCCTGATCTGATAGGCGGATTATCAAACAATTTAAGCTGGAAAAATCTTAAGGTGAGATTTCTTATTGATTTCCAGATTGGCGGCGAGTACTATTCTCAGTCAAGATTATATCATGACCTTATGGGTAGCTCCAAAACATCACTTGAAGGGCGTGAAGAGTGGTATTCGACCCACGAAGGTGTACTTTACGGTGATGTGAAACCGGGAACAATACCGGATGGATATATCGAAGATGCCGTTACTGAAGACGGTTCGGTTAATGATGTTCCTGTGCAACCTATGTTGAGAGCTGTAAATACAATCTGGTTTCAGCATATTGTAACCGATTATATTCTTGAAGCAACGAACATCAGACTTCGTGAACTGTCGATAGGTTACGATTTGCCGGCTAACTGGATAGCAAACACCTTCTTCAAAAAGGTTAATATTACTCTTATTGGACGAAACCTGTTCTTTTTTTATAATGCATCGGATGATTACGATCCCGAATCCGGTTTTAATTCAGGAAGTATCGGAAATGCTTTTGAGCTTAATCCTATGCCAAGTTCACGAAACCTTGGTTTTAACTTAACTCTTAACTTCTAATAATCGGCGACATGAAATATATATCTAATATAAAAATGGTGAGGTTTATTTTACTAGGCCTGATAATGCTCGGACTGTCAAATTGCACAGACAGATGGGAAGATATGAATTCGGACCCTACACGGCTCAAATTAATACCTGACGAGTATATATTTACAAGTGCAGTCAGAGGCGCTTTCAATGATGCTTCAGGTAATCTTGACATTACTTATGGCGGACAGTATGCTCATATTTATATCTCGGCTCAGTGGACCAGAGACATCGACAAATACAAAGGATTAGGAAATTCTGACTATGCACAATCCATTTTCTGGGGTGTATACGGTTCTTCTGTTAAAAACTCTGTCGAGGTTATGCACCTTACGGCTGAGGATGGTGATTTTCCAAATAAATGGAGAAATGCACAGGCACAATTTATGGCTATAATCGGATTTACAAAGCTTACTGATGCCTTTGGCGATGTCCCGTATAGTGAAGCCGGCATGGGTAAATACGGAATTATCAAACCCAGATATGATACCCAGGAATATATTTATACCGATATGATTGATCGTCTGGGAAAAATAATAGAGATTCTGCAGGAAGATGGTGCTGCTGAACATATATATCCTAAAGGTATTGATCCTATATATGACGGGAACCTTGACAACTGGATACGTTTTGCTAATTCATTCCGCCTGAACCTTGCCATGAGAGTCAGGTTTGTCGAACCACAATACGAAGATGTGATTCGAGAATGCTTTACCCTTCCTCTTATTGAATCCAATGATCAAAACCCCACACTTGCAACGTCAAGCGATCCAAATAACACTGCAATGTGGAACCCTTGGTATTATAAATGGCTCGACTGGAAAAATGACAAAGCCAATCTTAACTTCTCAGCAAAATTTATCGATATCCTTAAACAATCAAATGATCCGCGATTACCATTCTTTTCCATAAAAGTACCGGATCCATACAATATTGGTGACAGTACCTACTTAGGCATTCCAAACGGACTTACTGACGAGCTGTTTGCCCAAATAAACAGAAGAGTACGCTGCGCTCCGTCCGGGGAGTTCTTTGCCGCCGATCAGCCTGTATACATGCTTACTGCCGCTCAGGTATTGCTTTACAAGGCTGAAGCTCTTTTATTTGGTATAATTGATGGTGATGATCCAAATACTGTTTATCAGAATGCAATAACTACTGCTATGGAACAATGGAATATTGCTCCGGATTTAATAACAACATATATTGAAAATGAACCGGAAGCAACTCTCAGTGGAAGTGATATTGAAGATGATTTCAGAAAAATATCAACCCAGTTCTGGATATCAACGGTCCCGAATGCTTACAATGGCTGGGTAAACATAAGAAGAACCGGATACCCTGTAATACCACAAAGAACTGAACCATGGCTCGAAAAAGGTGTTACAGATGGTTATTTACCAACAAGGATAATGTATCCTTACACCGGTGAAAAAAGTAATAACGGAGAGGAGATGCAGAAAGCAATCGACCGTTTACCCGGAGGTGAAGATAAAATTGATATAAAAGTATGGTGGGATGTTCGCGACGCTCCGGCAGACTAACATGCAATCAGAAGTCAATATCTCATTCAAAACTGACATAGAGAATTATAATTTAAATACAAACTTTAATTTTATTATTATGAAAACAAAAAGATTATTTAGAAACCTACTGGGACTGACAATCATTGCAGCAATGGGAATGTTCTTTACCGGCTGTGGCGATGACGACACTGTCCCTGCTCCTACTGTAAAACTATACGTTGAAGTAGATGGTTTTACTGCATACATAGCGGCTGAGGCTACAAATGCTACATCCTGGCACTGGGACTATGGTGACGGAACATCATCTGACTCAATAGGAAGCCATTCTCATGTTTATACCGATGGCGGTGATTATACCATAACATGCACTGTACAGGGCGAAGGCGGTGAAGCAACTGCTGATTGGGATGTGAATATTGCCACAATTGAAGAGATGCTCACCGGAGGAAGTTCAAAAACATGGATATTATCAAAAACTGCAGGTAACCTTGATGGTGTTAGTTACAGAGTAAATGCAAGTTTCACTCTCGATATGCCTACTGCAGGTTCCGATGTTCTTGCAATAATAGGGTTAGAAGATGAATATGATAATGAATTTACATTCAATGCCGACGGCTCATATTCAATCGATACCGGCAATGGGAATGTGCTTGCCGGTTGGGTTTATTCTTCAAGAGAACAGCCTGATAATATTGTAACCACCACTGGCTACGGAATTTATTCACTAAAATATGCATCACCAACTAATGCAACCTGGAGCTTGCATAAAAATGAAGATCTTTCTGTTAATGCGGTGTATGATGAAAATGATGATAATAAAGGAGGTGTAGAAGAAACTGTTGTTTTCAATAAAGTTAATTACCTCACTTTTGACGGCGATGGATTCATTGGAATGAAAGATTACAATAGCAATGCTATAATTCGTCAAATATCAAAAGATTTCCTTACTGTCACTATTTTCTGGAGTTCTTATAACGATGAAGACGAAGTTGGAATCTGGGACAGACCGTCAATGATGCTAACTTTAACTTTTATTCCAAAATAATAAATATTAAAACCGGCTGTTATTTCCCGGCAGCCGGCTTTTTCTGACTTCTTTTAACATAACAATAATCTGTATTTTATGCGGACATAATGTTCTTTTGATTGTATCAGAAAATATATCTTTCAAGCATCACCCTGTTAATCAAAACAGTAATGACACATAAACATCTGAAACCATATTTTCCGTCTGTATTTCTGACACTGTTTATTTTAATGTCTTGTTCTTTCAAAAAAAACAATATACCAGATGATGATCTCTTTAAAAATCCCGTCACAATAAAGGACTCTGTTTTTGTAGATGGTTTTGGACGTCAAATTCTTTTTAACGGCATTAACTTAGTTAATAAAAACAAATCGGATAATTATATATACAATAACAGTGAGCATATTTTCAGGAAATTCAGAAAATGGGGCTATAATGTTGTGCGTCTAGGTATTATCTGGGACGGACTTGAACCAGAACCCGGAAGATATAACGAAAAATACCTTAAGGAAATAGACAAACAAATAGAGCTTGCCGGGGAAAACGGAATTTATGTATTTCTAGATATGCACCAGGACCTGTACAGTGTGAAATTTAGCGATGGTGCACCGCAATGGGCTACACTGGATGAAAACAAACCGCACATTAAAGGTGAAATATGGAGTGATGCATATCTTATCAGCCCGGCAGTTCAAACATCGTGGGATAATTTCTGGAACAATACCCCTGCTCCTGACGGAACCGGCCTGCAGGATCATTATGCTAAAATGTGGCAGTACATTGCTAAACGCTATGCCGGAAACAATACCGTATTGGGCTACGACATAATGAATGAACCGTTTGTTGGTTCCGAAGCCAGAAATTATATGCCTATTCTTTTCAATGCATTTTCACAACTAATGAAAGAACAAACCGGAAAATCTGTTTCTTTGGATGAAATTGCTTCGATGTGGAGCAATCAGAAATCAAGATACACCGCACTGCAAATGATTAGCAGCAAAAAAAGATTCAAAAAGGTTATTGATGCACTTTATGTTATTAACAGTGCTTTTGAAAAAGATAAACTTCAACCTTTTTATCAGAAAGTTACAGATGCAATAAGGACTGTTGATAAACAAAAAATAATATTTTTCAATCACAGTTACTTCTGCAACAGTGGTGTCATAACGGCTTTGGAACCGGTAAAGACAGCTGATGGCACAAAAGATCCTCTTACTGCATATGCAGCACATGTATACGATTTGCTGGTTGATACCAAAAACTTTGGAAATTCAAGTAATGAACGTCTGGAACTTATTTTTGAAAGAATATATGAAAGCGGAAAAAGAATGAATGTACCTGTATTAATTGGGGAATGGGGAGCTCTTAACTCTGATGTACCGGAAATGAAAACACTGGCTTACAATAACATTAACCTGATTAACAGATTTTTGTTCAGTAACACTTATTGGGCATATTACAACAATATTGAAAAAAACTCATGGTTCAGTGCACTGATTCGCCCCTATCCTGCTTTTATTGCAGGCAGGTTAATATCATACTCATACGATGAAAATACAGGTAATTTCGAATGTAAATGGAAGGAGTCCAAAAAACAGGAAAAGCCGACCCGGATTTATATTCCTGAAATAGAGAAAATAAACACCGACAATCTGACTTTAACACCGCAAGGCAACGGTGTGGTTCTTGAATCACTTGAGGATGGTCCAGGAGGGTATATTTCTGTTTACCCTACCGGACATGACTGTGTTAGAATAATTTCTCTGACAATAGATTTAAACATGCAAGAAACTATATCATTAACACAGAAATAACAATTCATGACAATGATACACCTGGTTATTTTTTTAAATTTATACCATAAATAAACTTAACTGATAAATTATGAGATTTTTATTCAAAACAATTATTTTTTCTGCCATAATAACAATAGGCGGATTAACTGTTCTTACGGGTTGTAGTAACAGCCCCAAAAAAGATAAAAAAGAGAAACCTAATATCATCTTTATTTTTGCTGACGACCAATGCTACAATACGATAAACGCACTTGGTAATAAAGAGGTTATAACACCTAATCTTGACAAATTAGTTGCCGATGGTGTTACTTTTACCCACACATTCAACATGGGAGGATGGAACGGAGCAGTATGTGTTGCCAGCCGTACTATGATGAATACAGGTCGTTTTCTATGGAGAGCAAAAGCCCAGGTGCCGCATCTTGATTCTCTTGCAGCAAATAACATGATGTGGGGAAATCTTATGCAAAAAGCCGGTTATGATACATATATGACAGGAAAATGGCACATCGATACTAAACCTCAGAATTGTTACAATCATGTTGTACACGAACGCCCTGGAATGCCTAATCAGACTCCACAGGGATACAACAGGCCCTTAAGCCCGTCAGATACAACATGGCGGCCATGGGATAAAAAATTCGGCGGTTACTGGAAAGGCGGTAAACACTGGAGCGAGGTTCTGAAAGAAGATGCCGTTGCTTTTATTGATTCCGCTTCGAAAAAAGACAAACCGTTTTTTATGTATCTTGCTTTTAATGCTCCACACGATCCTCGTCAGTCTCCTAAAAAATTTGTGGATATGTATCCCCTGGAGAATATATCAGTTCCCAAAACATTTCTGCCTGAATATCCTTACAAAGAGGAAATGGGAGCAGGAAAAGGACTCCGTGATGAAAAACTTGCTCCTTTTCCAAGAACAGAATACGCAGTAAAAGTAAACCGTCAGGAATATTATGCTATTATAACCCATATGGATTATCAGATTGGCCAGATACTTGATGCCCTGAAAAAAAGCGGAAAACTTGACAATACTTATATATTTTTCGGAGCCGATCATGGCCTGGCATGCGGAAATCACGGACTTATGGGTAAACAAAATATGTTTGACCACAGCATGCGTCCTCCTATGATAGTTATCGGTCCCGATCTTCCTAAAAATAAAAAGATTGATGCTGATGTTTATTTACAGGATATTATGGCAACAGCTCTTGACATTGCAGGAATTGACAAACCCTCATATGTTGAATTTCACAGCTTGTTACCCCTTGCAAAAGGGCTGCAAACAAAAAGTAATTACAATGCTATTTACGGAGCTTATATTAACTTTCAGCGAATGATCAGAAAGGACGGTTACAAATTGATAGTTTACCCCAGAGCTGACAAAGTTCTGCTGTTTGATTTAAATAAAGATCCTCTGGAAATGAACGATATCAGTGAAAAACCAGAAAATGCCACTAAAGTAAAAGAACTTTTTGCCGACCTTCTGCAGCTACAAAAAGAGATGAACGACACGCTTGACCTAAAGCCGCTGTACAATAAAATTGTACAATAATTTTTCAGGACTCCGTTTTATCATTGGGGTATTTCCGCTATGCAAAAATCAGCTCACCGGAAAAATGATAAAACGGATTCCTTTTTGTTCATAAATCATAAAGTTCACATGAAAAAAATTCTGATAATTTCTTTATCGGTTATTGCCATATATTACCTCCTGTCTGAACTCGACTATATAAATCAATATTTAAATTATACAAACCTCCCTGTAAAAACCAACAATGATATATATGATAAGAATATTCCCGATAGCACACCTCTCAACAGACTGCGCTTTTTATCCACTCATAACAGCTACCATAAAAAACCCGGATTTCTTAAATCATTCTTAATTAAACTGTTTGAGCCAGATGAAGTTAATGCATTACAATATTCACATCCACCGCTTTACAACCAATTCGATAACGGTATCAGAGGAATAGAACTCGATGTAAGATATGTAAACGGAAGTTTTGTTACAATGCATGTTCCCATCGTTGACAATAACAGTAATTCACCAGATGTAATGCTGGCTATGAAAGAAATTAAACGCTGGAGTGATAATCATCCTGTACATATTCCCATTGTTGTATTAATAGAACTATCGCGCGAATGGAACAAATATTATCCTGCCCAGAAAAAATGGACTGAAGAGCTGTTGTTGAAATTCGACAAAGAGACTTACAACATATTACAAAATAAACTTATAACACCCAATGATATAAAATACGGCTATCCTGAACTTAAGGATGTAAGAGGTAAAATCCTGATTGTTTTTATGGCAGATTCCGATATAATTGGAATTTTCGGAAAAAAATACAAAAAACTGCATAAAGCCACACATATTATGACCGACAATAAATTTCCTGAAAAAAGCAGTGTAAGATTTGTTAAAAGAGACAACCCTTTTGCTTCCGACATTGACTCTCTTGTAAATGCAGGTTTTATTGTAAGAACCCGAATTGATGCAGATCTTAAAACCGGTATAAAACGAAAAATAAAAGCTTTAAACTCTAAAGCACAAATTATTTCAACCGATTTTCCTGAGAATGTTAATATTTACAACAACTCAAAATACCACGAGTAATTATTGTTGCTTTATGTTATAATATTTACCTTATAAATGTTATCGCCACTTAATCCAATATCCGTTTATCCCCATATAGTTCATCTTATCCTGAAAATGACCGTTTATCCCATTTTCAGGCGGTTAATGACATTTATTTATTAATCCGTCACATAACATCTACCTTTGTATTAAAGGTTTTTAAACAAAGTATTAAATTTAGAGTATGAAAAATAAAACGGTAAAAATATCGGGAGTATTAGTGCTGATAGCAACCATTATTTACATTTATATTAATTATCGCACAACGTATAGTGAAGATCCAGACCGGCCATTCATACATGCAGAAGATGGAAGAATAATGATTTTACACGGATTCAATGTTCTGAGTTCCGGAAAATCACATCCGTTAAGAGTCGGGCATTTGCAAAAAGACGATTTTTTGCGTCTGACCGAAAACTGGGGATTTAATGCAGTACGCCTGTTAATTTTTTGGGACGGAATAGAACCCGAAAAAGGAAAGTATGACTATAAATATATTGCACGCATAAAAGAAAGGTTAGACTGGTGCGAAGAAGCCGGCCTTAAAGTAATACTTGATATGCACCAGGACCTTTACTCAGTGCGTTTTGGGGGTGACTGCGCTCCTGAATGGGCCGTAATTGACGACAACAAACCTTTCGAAATGCAGAATCCCTGGGAAATGAATTACTTTCAACCGGCAGTGAAGGCTGCTCTTACAAATTTCTGGAACCCGGAAAAAGGACATCCGGAACTCAGGGACCATTTTATTAGTGCAATGGCCGAAGCTGTTAAATATCTTGGCAACCATAAAGCTGTTATAGGAATAGATATTTTTAATGAACCAACACTTGCAACACCGGACGGATTCTTTAATCTCGAAGAGAAATTTCTGACTCCTTTTTATCAAAAAGCCATTGATAAAATAAGAACAATAAATAATAATATATGGATATTCTTTGAACCAACAGCATTTGGCCCCAATCAGGGATTTTATTCAGATTTAGAAAAACTGACCGACCCACGAAAAGGCGAACAACGATTGGTTTATTATCCACACCTTTACACTCCCGATTTAGACATTAATGGTAAGTATATGGAAAATACCTTTTTCATTGATCTGTGGGCACACTCGCGCCAGGTTGAATATAAAAAATATAACACCCCGATGCTTATTGGTGAATTCGGACTGGGAGGAAACGACAAAACAGCTCTCAGTTTTGTAGAAGAAGTTATGCAGATGTCTGATAAAATAACAGGAGGATGGTTCTACTGGGATTATGACGGTCAGAACTGGGGTATCTGGGATTATAAAAACAAAAAATCGTTTCCTAAAGCAAAAGTGTTGGACAGACCATATCCCAGAATGATAGCCGGATATAAGCCAAAATTTTCATTCAATCCGGAAACAAAAATATTTACACTTGAAATGGAGTGGAACAATAACATCAAACCAAAACTCACCAATAACATTACAGAAATATACATTCCCGTACATACCTGGCCATCAGGATGGAAAGTTTTAATAACCGAAGGAAAAGCCGACTGGCACTATAAAGATATCACCAGATGTCTGTATATTACACCAAGAACCGAAGGGAAAATTAAAATCACTGTCGAACCAAAATAAAGCTCCGGACGTCCCAAAACCTGTGAATAACTTATCTTCATTGTGAATAACTTACCTTCATTACTGTTGATATTACTGAAAATAATAGTAATTTTGCGGTATAAAACTGTTATATATATGCAGGAATTCTTGCACACAAATAATGATGACATCCAGGAGGATATTGAGCGGTACCGGAAAATGATCAACAGTGAAAAGGAGGTTTATTTCGATGTCCATCAGATTGAAAACATATTCGAATTTTACGTAGAAAAAGAGTTGTTTGATGAGGCGGAAAAGATTCTGAACATAGGATTGCGCCAACATCCGAATGCGACCTCGCTTCAGTTGAAAAAAGCATCTTTTCTTTCTGATAAAGGAAAATTCAACGAAGCCGGATTAATACTCGAAAAACTAACTAAGATAGAAACTTCTAATCCCGACGTATTCCTTACTTTAGGCTGGAACTATCTGCGTCAGTCGGATGCAAAAAAAGCTGTAGAGAATTTTAAAATTGCAATCTCTGTCGCATTTGATGATGAAGAGGACATCCTGTTTGAAATAGGGTTTAATCTAAGTCAGGAAGGATATTTTAAAGAAGCACTGCCTTTCCTTCTTGAGTCTGCAAATAAGTACAAACCAAATGAAAACATTCTGTTCGAACTGGCTTTTGTACATGACAGGCTCGGAAAGCTTGATAAAAGTATAGAATATTACAACAAGCTTCTTGACCTAAATCCTTATTCTGAAAATGCCTGGTATAACCTCGGTATACTTTACAGTAAAAAAGAAGAGTATACCAAAGCAGCTCAGGCTTATGAGTTTACCATAGCCATTAATCCCGAACATCCTGAAGCACATTTTAACCTGGGAAACAGCTTTGCTCATGCATCTCATTTTGATAAAGCACTTGATGCATATACAGAACATATATCCTTAAGTAAAGATGTGACTCTGACTTACCAATACATAGCCGACTGCTGGGAGCAGCTTGGGAATTATGACATGGCAATAAGATTTTACAATATTGTTTCAAAAAAAGACAAAAAAAATCCTGATGCCTGGTACGGAATGGGTACTGCATTCATGGGAAAAGGAGATTTTATTAATGCCATGCAAACACTCGATCAGGCAATTTCAATAGAACCCCTTAATCCTGATTATTGGTTTGCCCATGCCAGATGCCTTTTTGAACTTGGAAAAAAGGAAGATGCCATTAAAAGTCTTGAAAACGGAATTGACATTGATCCGGATGAAACAGCAGCCTGGATAGAACTGTTTAAACTGAAACATTCAACTGAGATTTTATTCAGTCCTCAGGACTATATTGATATTTTAATCGACAATTATGATTCTTTTGCTTCGGTCCACTATCTCGCTGCATTTGTTTATTTAACTGTTTTCAAAAATGAAAACATGGCTGCACACCATCTTGAAAAAGCTATAAACATCAATCGTGAAGGTCTGGATGTGCTGATAACCGAAATACCAGGTTTAACTTCAATTCAAAAACTTTCATCAATAATAATGTCGGTTAAAAACAATAAATAACCGTTTTAATTCTGAATATATCTTTCAAAAATGAAAAGTAAGGAATCTTTTTCTTCAATTTTATATACTGTCCTTAAAGGAATAGCAATGGGTGCTGCCAATGTTATTCCGGGGGTTTCAGGCGGAACAATAGCACTCATAACAGGTATTTTCGAACGTTTGATTAATGCTCTTAAATCATTTGACTTAACAGCTGCTAAGCTTCTATTCAGCGGAAAGTTTAAAGAATTTGCAAACCATATAGACCTGTATTTTTTAATTGCACTTTTTTCAGGTGTTGGAATTGCTATTATTACACTGGCACGGTTGTTTAAATTCCTGTTCGAGAACTATCCGGTATATATCTGGGCCTTCTTTTTCGGATTAGTTCTGGCTTCGGTTTATTATGTTGCCACAACCGTCAATAAATGGTCACTATCGGCAGTGTTAAGTTTTCTGGCAGGTACAGCTGTGGCAATGACAATAACATTTCTTAAACCGGGAACTGAGGACAGCAGTTTTCTGTATTTATTACTATGCGGTGTTGTGGCTATTTGCAGTATGATATTACCAGGCCTTTCCGGTTCTTTTGTATTGTTACTAATGGGCAATTACAAGCTTGTAATGGTAGATGCCATAAATGACCTGAACATATCTGTTTTGCTTCCTGTAGGTATTGGAGCTATTGGTGGGTTACTGCTTTTTTCTCATTTTCTTTCATGGCTGTTGAAAAAATATCATGATCAGACTATTGCAACTCTTGCCGGCTTTATCCTCGGTTCTCTGGGAATTCTTTGGCCATGGAAAGAATCCATAACAAAAACATTCGGCGAAAAGGTAAAAGTGATTGGTTACGAATGGCATATACCGAAAATGAACGGTGAATTTTATTTTGCATTTTTGTTTATTATACTTGGCATACTTACCATTGTATTAACCGAATATCTTGCAGGAAAAGGAGGTAAAGAGGCAAAAGGATAAAGTAAAAAATAACAAGAATAGCCAACAAATCATATAATAACACTTTAACACTGAAATACAATATCACTGTAACCATGAAAACATTCGGCTTGATAGGATATCCTCTTGAACATTCGTTTTCACAAAAATATTTTACAGAGAGATTTGAAAAAGAAGGTAT